>JAUZEU010000129.1 GCA_030838885.1 Bryobacterales bacterium
GAGGGACAGGGCGGACGCGGCAAGGGCGACAACAAGGCCACGTTCGGCCCGGAAGGCGAACAATCTGCCGATAAGGGCGTGTGGATGTCGATATGGGTGGATGACGTGGATGCAGAATACGAGCACTGCATCTCACAGGGAATAGAGGTGATAGCGCCGCCGGCAGATTACCCATGGAACGTGCGGGAGATGCATGTGCGGCATCCTGACGGGCATGTCTTTCGGATCAGCCAGTCGCTAAGGGAGCCGGAATAAGCTAGGCGCATACGGAAAGAAGCGAAGGAACACGGCGGCGATAAGGCCAGTAGAGTGCTTGCCTTGTTTAGGAGCACAAATGCCAAAACACGACCACCATAAAGCAGCGGCCCACCACGATGAAGCCGCCAAATCGCACCGAAAAGCCGCAGAAGCGCATGAACAGGGCGATACCGAGCAGGCTAGCCAGCATTCGCAGATAGCAAACGACCATTCCAAAGAGGCCCATGAAGCGTCCAGCGCCGCCCACCAGAAGACGAAGGGGCCAAAGAAGCTCTGAGGCGACCGGAAACACGGCGGGGACTGGTGCTCGCTACGATGTAGGGCAGGCGGAAAAACCGCACACTTGGAGGACCACACGAGCGTACCCACGTACGGCGAAATTCTGTTTGAACGGTATCTGAAGTCGCAGGGAACCGCATTTGAACGTGAACCTGAGCTGCCGGGTATCAACGCGCGTGAAAAACAAGGGAATCAGGTGAAGTAGACAAGGAGGCAAGCCGCTGGCTGGCAAAGGAATTGTTGGGGATTCCGGCGTATATCTCGATGAAAATATTGGCGGTGAGGGTGGGATTCGAACTATCCCCCCTCTCTGAGCCATCGCAAGTTGTTGATTCCACAAACAGACAAAAACGCCAAAATCAATACTTAGGCCAAACGGAGGTACACAGCGGGTACACGGAACCTTTTCCGCAGCGTCCCGGCGTATTGCCCTTCCGTCCATCAGCGCCAGCGGTTGAGGGGCTAAATTCAGCGTTGCGCGTCGGCATCTATGCACGCGTTTCCACCAAGGACAAAGGGCAGGATACCGAGAATCAGCTAATCCAGCTACGGGATCATTGCGCCCGCGCCGGTCACAAGATCACTGCCGAGTACATCGACCAATCCACTTCGAAGCACGGCGAACGGGACCAGTTCAAAGCCATGTTCGACGCAGCCGCCCGGCACGAGTTCGACGCCGTTCTGGTTTGGGCGCTGGACCGCTTCACCCGCGAAGGCACCGCAAAACAGCTTCACTCCATCAGCGTGGAAGTAGGGGACGAGGGACACTACAGCACCCCCCTGTGGTGGAGCCGTGCCGAGAAGTCCTGCTCAGAGGTGGGTGCCGCTGAACATTCAAATGCAAACACAGCGCAAGTAGTTGGGTGGGGCGCGGCACGACGCTCGCACCCCACTGTCACTACACTGTCACTGAAGGCCCGCGAACTGGAATGAACTCTGATGAAATCAGGAGAACTCGCCAAGTGCCACTTGCAGTTGGCCAACAGAAGGATTTTAAATGAACTCTTTTGTTTGCAAGCAGCTGAAGAGGAAGGAGTAAATCTGGCGGTGAGGCAGGGATTCGAACCCTGGGAACCCGTGAAGGTTCAACGGTTTTCGAGACCGCCCGATTCAAAACGGTTTCACGGCAGTCCAAGTTCAATTGGCGACGAGCAAGCTACCGACCTACCACGCTCGCTTCGGCCCTCTACTTTTAGGCTGCTCGCATTTGTGATACGAAGGGGCAGGCGTGCATGTCACAAAGCCCAGATTGAACAGAAAGCACGAGCGCCGGTATCGAGAGGCCTCGATCTCATAGCGGGCATTATGGACCGGCGAACATTGTTCCCTACGTCGGTCGTGTCAACGGTGCTGCTCGCACGCCGCCGACCTGAATGTGAGTGATGTTCCGTAGAGTTTTCTTTCGAAGGGCAGACGTTCGCTCAGTCCGAAGATCCCGATCCCTCGAAAAGGCGGCATCAGCGATCTTCGGTACTGCGCGCTCGGGGTGCCGGATTGAATCGTGCATCACTTTTGAACTAAATATCGACCAGGTATCCTCCCTAATGACAACCGATCCGGTGGTCAGCAGCCGAACAACCCGGCCTCCCGATAGGATGCGGTCATCTTCTTTACATCGCCATCAAAGGATTCATCAAACCACCGCTGATAACTCGTCCTCGCCTCGTGACTGTTCAGCGCTCCCCTCGAGACCGCAACCGCCAGATGTGCGGCCATCCTGCCGCTTAAGAGGCTCCGGAGAACACCATGGGAAGACGACGGATCCAGAACACCGCCAGCCTCGCCGCAGAGGAACCAGCCGGCGCCCGCCAGCCGTCCCGCCTTTCGCCATGTCACATCGGCTCCGCCTGTACGACAAACGTTTAAGTACCTGTATTCCTCCGGAAGCCACGACCGTGCCGGACGGTATTCCGGTTGAGTCACCCGCGTCCAATGGTATCGGTACGGCTCAATCTGCGCCAGCCAGGTCCAGCCGTGTTGGTCCGCCCGGATAGCCGGCAGTTCGGTTGATGAACAGACTCCCTCCGCATACCCGTAGTGCGCCACCAGCCGCGGAGAGAACGCCGCCACCGGCACGCCGAGTTCGCGGGCCAGCCACCCCGCCGGTCCGGAGGCATCGATCACCGTCTCTGCTTCTAACTCGCCCCGATCGGTTATCACGCCGGCAACGAAACCGTCAGGCCGCATCAGGAGAGCCTGCGCCTTGCAACTCCTCCAGACTTCGGCTCCGGCGGCTTCCGCAGCGGACAGCAAAGCTGCGTCGAGATGTGCGCGCGAAATCTGGTAACCAAACCAGGCTCCGCGGTGGTCGGAACCGAAGCTCACGAAATGCCGCTCGGTATCGCCCCAGCTTACCCAGATTCCCTGATACCTCAGATGCGGCGCGTTCCGCAGAGAACTATCGGCTCCGAGCGCCTCCAGCAGTGTTTCGATTCCGGGGTGCAAAGACTCGCCCGGGCGGAATCGTGGAAACTCCGTCGCTTCGATGATCACCACGGAGGCGCCGAACTGGCGGGCAGTGATCGCGGCGCTGGTTCCCGCCGGGCCTCCGCCGATTACTGCCAGCGTCTTCATACCGTCAGCGTTGCCCGCGCCCACACCGGCTGGTTCGCCCGCCGCTGCAGCACGATTCGGTTGCGCGGATCCACAACCAGGAATCGCCGGTTGGTCAGTGGCATGAGGCGCCGGCGGAAGCTCGACGGCGAGACCCTTTCCTGGGAAGCGTTGGAACGCGACACGTCGAAGCGGTATGCTGTCCCGGGCAACACGGAGGATGCATCGATTTGCGCCTGCTGCAATTCGGGGTCTCCGGGCGCGAGGCGGCGGAATGACAGCACAAACCATGAGTCGGGGGAGCCGCCTACTACGCGATACACGAACGCCATCGCGAGCAGGCGCCGTTCGTACTCCTCCGTGGTCACACGCGCGGTCAGTCGCGATGTGAAACGTCCCTCCAGTGCCGTCTGAATGTAATCCACGTGCAGAAAGCTGGCTGACTCGATGAAATCCTGGCCGTTGATCGTTACAATCTTCGGTCCGGCATTGCCGTCCCATGGCAGCGATCCCGTCTGGCCGATTTCTTCATCCGTAAGCGGGGCCACTGTATGCCGCAGCGCGGGGTTGCCTGTCGAGATGGACATTCCCCGCGTAATATCGGGCGCTACCGTGGGCCAGAAGGTGCTGAGCGCCGCGCACAGCTTGGAGTCTTCGGGGAACGGACTTCCCAGGCCGTATGCCGCGAGATGGTGAATTGTGGTGCCGTTGGTCTTCAGCTTGTCCGTGCTCACATCCCAGCCGGGAGCGAACACGCCTGCGGCATCATCCGGCAGGCAGGAATGGCGCAGTGCGTCTTCGGCAGGAGATGGACGCACACCCGCTGGAATCTGGCCCAGCATCGGCACGAGGGCCGTGACCCCCACCTCCTGGGGATCGAAGCGATTCCCCGGCGTCTGCAGGTTCGGGGGCAATCGCGTATCGCAGAGTGAAACCGGCTGTACGCCCCAGATCGATTTTCGTATCGCAGCAGGCACGGCGGGCGACTCCGACCACACGCTCAACTCGCGCTGACCGGCGCTCGGAAAGAAATCGGGCGCGCTCACCAGCGAATACGCCGGGACGGTACCACCCTGGATATCGGCACTGTTTGGAAGCCCGTCCACGGCTGCGTCGATCTGACCTTCTCCGGTGAAATCCACGTAATGCAGCGCGTTATAGTTTCCCTGGGATACATTCGCGAGGACGTCGGGATGATTCGGGTCATCCCCGAGATCGACCAGCGCGCCATTCCGCACCTGCGTTCGCGCATGAACGTACGCCGGTGCGGGGCGCACCTCCGCGCCCGTCGCGGGATCCCGGTCGGCGCCCGGCTCGAATGCCGCGAATGCGCTCTGCGCCGGTGGCACCCGGTACGTCACGAAGTTGCCATCCTTCATTGCGGGTTCAACCAGGCGCGGGTGTGGAGTGGGGAACAGGAGCCCAGGCGGGACAGCGGCGCTGGCCCGGAATTCGGCTATTCCATCGGAAAACCGGAACGGGAAATCATTCGGTGGATTCTGCTGGAGCAGTACCTGGACGCGGCGGATTTTGTCGTTGTAGTGGAAGGCGCTGAACTCCACCTTGAGTGTCAATCCCTGAATGCATTCCGTACCGCTGAACAGCTTGTGCACCGGCACCCAGAAACCAATGGATGTGTCGCCGGGCTGCGCCCGCATCGGAGTGAAAGTCGTCCGCGATCCCTTCTTCTTAATCGCGAGAAACACGCCGAAATGCGCGGGGCATACATGGAAGGCAAACGGGTCATCGGGCGCTTCCGATTGATACCCCCGGTGTTCCGCGTTGTAAAGAGCGTCCCTCGTTCCCACCCTCGAAATGCCGGTCCTTGAGAACACCAGATCCGCCTGCAGTTGCGAGCAGGTGTCGGCGGAAGACCTGTACTCATACGCGAATACCACCACCGACAGCGGCCCGCCTGCGCTTTGTCGAAGCTGCGCCGGGGTGGGCGGTTTTACGCCGAACACGTAATTCTCGACTGCCTCGATTTCGAGCGGCGTCGGAAAGCCGGCCAGCGGTCCGTTCACTTGCATCCGGACCGCTGGCGACGCAAACGCGTGGTAGAGCAGGCTGTGCGCCGGAGCTCCCGGGGTGATGCCCGCCTGTCCCTGCGGTCCGAAGTCCACGAACCCCGGAAATGATCGATCAATCGATGCCAGGGGCGCAGCCAGCGCCGCCGCCAGCGACTGCGGCGTTGCCTGCTGGATATCCAGCGCATTCGACGTCACCTGCCTGAGCAGATCTCGCCAGCCGAGCGGCACCAACCGGTCGCACGCGGCCTTTACGGAATCGATGAGACTCATACCTTCCCTCTCTGCTTCGCTTATTGAATGTCGCCAGGTGCGGTCCTCACGCCAGATCAAGAGCCGTGTCTCCGCCTCCATGGTCGAACTTGATGCGCACCACTCGACCGTCAATCATCCAGCAGGCTTGCTGCGCATCGAACCGGGCCGCTGTGGCGACCTTCGTCATCGCCGCGCTATCTGGTCACTCCCTGCGGTGCCGCCGTGACAATCTCGAATTGCCCAGGCCGCGCAGTCGACGACAGCTTCACTCCGAGCGATTGGGCCCGTTTCCGGAATGGTCCATGCGCAGGACGATCGGTTCCGGCGAGTCCTCCTTGTCCAGATCGGCGGCGGCGATATTGCCACCCTGGTTCTCGATGGAAATCCAACCGGAAATCACGTGGAAGTTCACGGCCATACGTGACAAGCCTCCCGCTCGGGTTGAAGAATGGCTCAGACGATGGGGTCCTCATAAGTCAGCGCGCGGTTTAGCTGAGCGCAAACTGAATGAGATCACCCATGGTACGGATGTCGTAGCTCGGCATCCAGTTCGGATTGCGCCGGACATAGGAACTTCCGTCCGCATACAGCAGGCCGAGCAACGTTTCCGCAACAATGCGGCCGCCCACCTGACCCAGATTAATTGGCTCGTCGTTTCCCTGCGATCCCTTTGACTTGGCGCGCTTGAACCAATCATATTGCGCTTCGGCGAGCACGTAATACCAGAGCGGTGCCTTTCCCCGGAACTCCTCGGAGATGTCCGTAAGCTTTTGGTTCTCTTCAAACGTGTCCAGAACGGCCTTGCCGACGCGCAGGTTCTCCTCTTCGATTGGCTCGATGCCCATCAGTTCCGCTACCGCCTGGCCGCTCGGCAACCTCATAGCCAGGCCGCGCAGCAGGTTTCTCATCGCAAGGTTTGCCGGGTCCATCTTCTCGTCGATGGGCGTCGACTGAAGCTGCTCGATCGTGAGCGGGGGCTTAAGCAGACCGGCCGGATTGCAGAACTCCGGCAGGAATCCGAGCGGATTCACGAGCGACGTGTCGATCTTGTAGGCGGGCTGCAGACGCTCGGCTCCTCCCTTCTGAATCGACCCGCTCGTGTTGAAGAACAGGCTCCAATCGATGGCCCACTGGGTCGGAAAGCTGTCGAATCCATTCAGACTGCGGTTCTGTACGCCCGCAAAGATGAAGAAGCGGCCCTGCATCCCGCGCCTGATCTCGTCCGGCGTCGCCTGTTTCGGATCGTCGCCGCCAACCAACTGGGTGTTAAGCCGGTAAATGGGCCGCACCATCGAGTGTCCGAACCGATATGCCGCGGCTGAGAACTCGATGGGCATGAACGGATCTTCACGCCACCTGTAGAACGCGAATTTGGGCTGATTTTCCCACGCAGGTTTCTTTGAGCCCAGCTCCGGGAGGATCTCGTGCACCATGTCCGGGCCGCAAATGGTCGGCAGAAAATCGTTCACCACGATCCACTGGTAATGCCACCGGACGCGCGCCTGGACATCCTTGAAATCGGCATCCGGGTCCTCGTCGGCCAGCTTGTTATGAAACTGGAGCATGGCCGACTGCAACTGCGAGACGATCACATTCTCGTCGTTCCGCTTGTCTCCGATGATCGCCCGCTTGGGGATTTTGGTGCTTTCTTCGGGTGAAAGGGGCTCGCCCGTGTCCGCATTGAAGAGGTCCTCGTAACGGGGCAGATCGCGGGCCTTCGTTGGCTTTCCGTTTTGCGTCAGTTGCCGGCCGAGGCGAAACTTCTTCCCGACATACATGTACGGCTGATCTTCGGGACCCCGCCCGTAGAGACAATCGAGATCGAGACGCGGCGTACGGAAATCGATCAGGGCATCGGGATCGTTGGCCCGCTGCAGACTGGAAGCCGGATCGAAAGTGATGTCGTGGTCGATGAACTGACCCAAATAGGTGTACCCTGCCGCGATTCCGGAGTTTTCCTCGTCGTCCTGAATCCGCCTTCCCTCTTCTTCAGCCGGTGCGGTCGGAAAGTTGGGGTTCTTTTCGTCGCGCTCCGGTTCGGAGATCATCGCGCTTCCCAGGTTGCGCAGCGCGTCGGTCGACCATTCAGCTGGCGGTAACGAACGGAACATCCTGCCGAAGCGGCCTTCAAACAGTTGCGAACGGGGTGAGAAATTGTCTCCACGAACCCCGCCGCCGTGTGCGGCCGGAACTCTCTTCCTGGCTGTGATTGCAGGATTTATCATTATTCCCTCTTACTCGTGAGCTGTTCGGTCGGATCTGGCATCGAGCGCGGAAGTTCGAGCGCTGCGCACCAGCACCGTCTCTGGCATTTAACGAACTGCTCCATAATATGGCAGTTGTGCCTGCAAGCAAACCGAAATTTGATAGTCTTTTCGAATAAAAAGTCTTGAACCGCTCAATATTACAATCTTTGGCAAATGGGTAACGGGAATCTTTCGACTATCGTGTCCGGTATGGCGCGCAAGTCGGTACGGGAAGCGATGCAAATCGCCGTGATCCCGGTTCGAGCCGTCATCTGCAGGTGCGGGCACATCTGAAGGGCACGGGTCGTTTAATGTTCCGTTCACATCCTTCCGTACCGACGGGATACCGCTGATCTAAGTAAGTCGTCGCCTGCGCTCCACGTCCGTCATTCTGCTGCCAGGCTGACGATGCTACGGGCGTTGCAGCCTTTCCTAGCTATCCATTATTAGTTCTGGAGTTGTAAAGGTAGGTGCGTCGGAGCAGAAATAATCAATGGCGACACAACCCTCCTCGCCGGCAGCCGCCAACCAGCGAGGAAGCGGCGCAGGAAGCCGCCACTGAATGAAGCTATGGGATCGGTCAGGACACACCTTAAGCGTTTCGCCACTTCAAAACACTTCCCCGAACTCAACATCAAATCCGGGGCCGCCGCCTTGCTCAACAACCCGCAAGTGGGAACTTTCAATCCGAACATCCTGCACGCCACGAAAGTTCTTCGGCACGGAAGCACTGAACACCGCACATTTAGGATCTCCATCGGTATGTCTATATTCCTCGCCTTTTGCCTCGCCATCTGTCTTTGCCTTCTTCTCACAAAAGGCAATCAGTACGCGAAATACTTCGGCGGTGGTGCCGCTGGCTTAGGCGGTGGTAGCGCCCTTGAAGCCCTGCGTCGCGTTTGGAAAGACTGGAGCCGCACAGATCTCCTGATCTTTCTCATTCCCGATATGACCGAGCCCCAACTCGCAGCCATCATCAACAAGCTGATCAAGAACCTCTAACGGCATAAAAGGTTTTCCCGCGGCCCGCCGAGTGCCTTATGCCGGAGATGCTATGCCAAAAAGGTTGATCCGATTAGAACGCTGCCCGCGCGGCCGCGATGGCCACGGCTCGGCTAGGA
>JAUZEU010000152.1 GCA_030838885.1 Bryobacterales bacterium
ACGGTCAATTACCCCAGTACCCAGAGCGGCCCTCTCCACCAACACTGCCATCCTCCCTCAAAATCCCTGGTTCACATTTTCATGCACGCGGGTGCGGGAACTGCATAGTGTTTCGTTTTGTAATAGCACTTGTCAAATTCCCGTCCGCACCCGAGCAGGCTTCACCGGAGGGCGCAACATTCGCCCGTGATCCCCGCCGCACTTCATATATATTCTGATTTCAAAGATCCCCTTACGCCACCATTGTGCCCTATGGGGCGCGAGAAATTCTGGTCTGATCTGGCGTAAGCTGCTTGTTTTCAGTGGATAATAAATCTGCGAAGGACGTGAACGCCCATTGGCGGGACCGACAGACGGGGGATGAAACGGGGCTGGAGGGGGCACCAGCCGGATTTAGCGGCACGACTGGCATCGCTCAGAACCACGGCTTCGCCAACAGGCCGTTGTGCTCCAGTACCGCGCCGACCGAACCTGGCCCCGGCGCGCCCGCGTGGATCAACCGCAGGAGGTTATGTTCTCACTCTCGAAAGCTACGGTTTCACCAATTCACCGGTAAAAGTAAATGTGCCCAGGATTATTCCTCCGCCATCCAGGGGATTTCCTTGTAGCGGGAATGAAGTGAGTGTTTCGGTGCCGGTCGCTCGATCGTGGTCAGGATCGAAACTGATCGTGTAATCCAGGCGCACAACGTCTGCCTTTGGAGGATAATCGAAGTCGATGGTCTTTGCGACCACTCCACCCTTACCATCTGGTTTCCACGAGCCGAGTTGGCCGGTAAAGCCGGTAAAGAAGGATGTCGGTCCTCCCTGGTCGGCAGCGATTACAGACATTGTGTGATCCGCGTGCAGCGTGAGTACCGTGCGAGTGGTAAAGTTCCCACTCGAATCTTTAACGGTGGTGACATAGGTTACGCCTTTGGATGCGCCATTGTGCGGTCCTTCGGGATCCGCAGTGGCGTGTGGAGTACTCAGCAAGGCGACGGACGCCAGAGCCGCGATGAGGCTGAAGAAAGCGGGAAGACGTGGTTGTTGCATGTTCTTTGCTCCTTTCATTTAGCTGAGAAATCGGGATTTCCAGGAATTTGCTTCCCCGGAGATTTATGTCTCGATGAAGCTACCCATTGTTGAGGCGTGCAAACAGCGCATTGTACGCTTTGGGAAAAGACCGGATAGGCCGCTCCTGGGCGTGAATTTATGTTGAGAAATGGCTTCTCAAAAAAGGATACTGGCGTGACCACAGAAGCGAGAGCTTTGTACGTTTGAGTGCTCCAGCCTCGCATTCTGGAAAAGTGATTTGATTTGAGCCGGGTGAAAATGCGGCTAACCCGTCCCAGTAACCTGGTTGGCACCAGTGCGCTTTGGCGGCGACCTTGCATTACGTACCCGCGCGCCTCTCATAGGGCACTTTAGCTCAGAATGTATTTGCGATCAAGGATAATTCGTTGAACTGTCGCTCGTCTAGTATGTGATTTGTCCGATGCCTTTTCGGACAGGATCCGTCCATTTTAGAAAGTCGCGGAGGCGGAGAGTTAAACAGGAAGTTGGAAGCAGCCGAGTGCACTGCAACTCGGGGCCAGCGTTATACGGGAGCGAGTTCTTCTTAAGTCAGCGCTTACCGGGCGGAGCCCCAATCAGCAAAGCTGTTCTTCCTTACCTTTGTTTCAGGTATTGCCGATTCCACTTAATAGGCTACCTGTCCAGAAAATGGGGTGCACTTCAGGTGGGGCCGACAAAACAGGGGCACGTCGCTCAGGAACCAGCTACACGTTCGGCGCGCATCCAGAGCGGGCCATCCGGACGAAGTGTAACTGCCGACCGCATCCCGATATCGTTTTGGCCGATCCGGCGGAGCCGCCATCGCTGTATCACGGTGGCCAGTACAAGCACGCCTTCCATGCGTGCGAACGCCTCCCCGATGCACATTTTGGCGCCGCCGCCGAAGGGGAAGTACGCGAATTTCGGGATCGAACTGTTCCGCCATCGCTCAGGTTCAAACTGTTCGGGACGCACGAACCAGCGTTCGTTGCGCTGCGTTACATAAGGGCTCATCAGGATACTCGAGCCAGGCCGAATGTCATAGCCGCCAATCGCGATCTTTTCCGTCGGACGCCGTCCGAATGCGGGAGCCGGAGGATACAATCGCATCGCTTCCTGAAAGACCATGGCCGTGTAAGTAAGACGCGGTATGTCTTCAAAACAAGCGTCGCGCCCGCCGAGTACCCGGCTGATTTCGTCGCGCAGGCACTCCTCCGCTTGTGGGTGTTTTCCCAGTAAATACCAAACCCAGGTAAGCGCCACAGCCGTAGTTTCATGCCCCGCCAGAACCATCGTGACAATCTCGTTCGTGGCGTCCTCGTCGCTCAGTTCAGTCAGCAGCAGAGAAAACATATCTGCCTCCTGCAGTCGTCTGCGCCGATCGAGTACCGGGGCGAGAATGCTCACGAGTTCGGCCCGTTCCGAGCGGAAGAAAAGACTGGGTCCCGTGGGGAAGAAACGGCGATACGCATGCGCAACCGGTTCCAGTATGGCGAGGCCCGGCACCAGCCATCGCGACCGCCTGGCCACCCGCTGTAACACCTCCGCAATCTGACCGGCACTACTGCTGAAATCGGATCCGAACAGGGCCGCACCTACAATCGCCAGCGTCAATCGTTTCATTTCCGCGGGTATGTCGAGCGTTGCATCGGGTTGCCACGATTCCGCGGTTCGTACGGTTTCGGCAACCATCATCTCCGCGTACGAGGCTACCTGCGCCCGGTGAAAGGCCGGCTGCAGCATGCGGCGGCGTTCCTTGTGAGCTGGTTCGTCGCGCGTCAGTAACCCGTCGCCCACCAGTTCGCGCAGCAACGTAGCTCCGGTATCGCGGACAAACAGGTGCTGGCGGGTGACCAGAACATCCTGAATCCACTCCGGCTCGTCGATCAGATAAATATGCTGGTTCAGAATCCGGAAATATGACAAAGGCCCGAAGCGGCGTGCGGTTTGCTCCAGAAACGGCAGGGTTTGACGGACGAACCCTGTGACTTCCAGGCCACGCGGACCCGGTGGCACGTTCATACCGACATTGTCTCCCCGATCTGCCCTTCCGCCGCAGCGTCCTGTTAGGGCTCTCGCAACAGTGTCGGCCGGACCGACACATAGCACCCGATCAACCGGATCACACGCTAAACACCGGCAGGCTTGTTTGCTGCGAAGCAGACTCCAGAGCTCTGAGCGAATGCAATCGCCACGTCTCGATTTTGTCGAGGCAGACACGTGCCGCAATATCCGGTCCCGCCTTCAAAGCGTCAATGATGACCTGGTGATCTTCGGCAAGCGAAACATAGTCGACAGGCAGGGCAGTCGAACAGTCGCAGAGTATATAAGCAAAGGGAGCTGCGGCTATTGCCTGACAAGCCT
>JAUZEU010000186.1 GCA_030838885.1 Bryobacterales bacterium
CGACGTATTGCATACTGTTCATGGGGTTCTCCTTTGGGTTCGACTCGGAGCCGGACCTCTGGTCCGGGCTCTGCCTTAGTACACCAGGAAAACCCCCTCGCGACTTATACATTCAAACACGCGGACCTCCGGCCGCGTCTTCCCGGTGACGAATCGCTTCTGACGCGCGCAGCTGCACTTGTGTTTTCAACACACTACTGGATGCTTCCTTTGTCCAGGATCACTCCCGTTGCCTTGAGTCCCTCTGCAATTCCCGGTCGCCTGGTCTGTGACGCGCCCCTGATGATGGGGGAGATCTACTGACCGATCCCGTAAAGCGCGATGGCTCCCTATGTCTTGAGATCGTCTGCCTTATGTGAATGATCCTGAGGCGCTTTTTTACAGCTCCACACTCTGGCGACTTTTCCCGGGTCCGTTCATGACCCCTACCCCTCAGCCATCTTCCGCCTCAACCAAAGCTTCGCGGTCTCCCAGTCACGTTTCACCGTAGCCGGCGAAATCTGGAGCGCCTCAGCCGTTTCCGGGATCGAAAGGCCACTGAAAAACCGCATCTCCACAACCTGACCCTGCCGCGCGTCCAGCTTCTCCAGTTCCTGCAACGCCAGATCAAGCGCAAGCAGATCGACCTCAGGCGTAGATCCCGGAATCAGCGCCTCGTCCAGAAACACCTTTTGCGCCCGGCCGCCCCGTTTCACCGCGTCGCGAGCTTCGGCATGGTTTACCAGCAAACGCCGCATCATCCGTGCGGTCATGCCGAAAAAGTGCGCACGGTTTTCCCAGCTCACCCTTTCCTGATCTACCAGACGCAGGTAAACCTCATGCACTAACGCGGTGGGCTGCAGCGTATGGCCAGGGCGCTCGCGATTCAGGTAAATCCCGGCGAGCACGCGCAACTCGTCAAATACCAGAGGCATCAGAGCGCTGAGCGCCGCCTGGTCACCCTTGTTCCACGCGATCAGCAACTCCGTGACGGAATCGGGCAACTCTCTCAAAAACTATCACAACCATCCGTGAGCCGATTTCCCTCGCGTTCCTGCAACTACGAATGTGAGGTGTACCGACAAGTCGCCCACCCACTGATTCTCCAGGAGGAAGTATGAAAAAGTTCTTTAACGTGGCTACACTCTCCGCATCCGGCTTTCTAAACCGAACGACTGTCAGGGTGGCCATGCTGCTGCCGGTGGTCCTGTTGCCCCTGAATGCGATGGCGGCAACAATTAGCCCAATCTCTTACACTTTCACCGCGGGAACACCTGCCGGCGAGCCCGGACTCAGTTTCTACGACGATGCGGGAATGACGAAGTTGACAGATGGAAACACGGGAACACCAGCTACCGGGGATGGCACCTGGATCGGTTGGCAGCACAGCGACTCCGGAGCGGCGCAAATCACATTCAATTTTGCGTCTTCCTTCACCATTACGAACGTGGCGTTAAACTTCCTCAGGTCGGATGGCGCGAACACTCAGCTCCCTGACAGCGTAATTATCGGCGGCTCCACCTTCGGAACCACCAACTTTACGACGGATAACACTGAGGGTTTCGTCTCTTATGCAGGTTCCTGGACCGGAAATTCCCTCCTGGTTACCATCAATCATCCAACCAGCCACTGGGTGTTCGTAAATGAGGCACGGTTCACCACGGGCGCGAGTCCAACGCCGGAACCGGCGTCACTGGCCCTCGCTGGCCTGGCACTCGGCGGCATGATGGCTGCCCGGCGCCGGCGGCAGTACAAGGCTCACACCGCCCTGTAAATGAACAAGGCGTGCGATACTGAACGCGCCTTTGCGTGCAATGGATCCAGCAGCGGAACAATGGGCGCGCGTTCGTGCGCTGCTGGCTGAAGCGCTGGAGCTGGAAGCGCCCGCTCGACTCCGCTTCTCCGATGCCATAGAAGACCCTCTGCTGCGCGTCGAAGTAAAAGCGTATCTGGCGTGGGCCGCGGAGGGCGGACCGCAGGCCGACGATCCGCTCGAGCATCATCCCTGGAACACCGCCGCCCTTCCGGCAGTTATCAAAGAGGGGTCGCGCCTGGCCAGCTATCGCCTCGTCAAAGAACTGGGCACCGGTGGCATGGGCACCGTCTACCTTGCGGAACGCGACGACCAGGAATTTGAACAACGCGTCGCCATCAAAGTGGTTCGTCACGGTCTGCGAAGCGAGGAAATCCTTCGCCTGTTCCGGCGCGAACGGCAGATTCTGGCGAACCTCAGTCACCCGTCCATCGCGCGTCTGGTGGATGGCGGCGTTACCGAAGATGGCCGGCCTTTCTTCGTTATGGAGTACGTCGATGGCATGCGAATCGATGCCTGGTGCCAGCTTAACAATCCTGGGCTCCGCCAAAGGCTGGAACTCTTTCTGCTCGTTTGCTCGGCGGTCCAGGCTGCGCACCAAAGTCTGGTCGTGCACCGAGATCTGAAGCCGGCAAATATCCTGGTAACCACCGAAGGCATCCCGAAGCTGCTGGATTTCGGTGTCGCGAAGCTTCTCGACCAGCAGGCCAGCCATGATGCAACCATGGCGATGCTCACCCCGCGTTACGCCAGCCCCGAACACGTGCGTGGTGAAGCCTCCGGTGCCGCAACCGACATTTATTCCCTCGGTGTTCTTCTTTTCGAACTTCTCACCGGCCGGCCGCCCTTAGCCGCGGACGGCGACTCTCTTCCGGCCTTCCTGCGCACCCTGCAGGAGGATACCCCACCCCGCCCCAGTGAAGTAGCGCCGAACCGGGCGCAGCGCCGCGAGCTCAGCGGCGATCTGGACAACATCGTCCTGCACTGTCTGGAAAAGTTGCCCGCCCGGCGCTATCCCAGCGTGGAAAGCTTCGCCGCGGACGTGCAGCGCTATCTGGACGGCTTCCCGGTTCTCGCCCGACCTGCCTCCTGGCGTTATCGTGCCGGAAAATTTGTCAAGCGTCAGCGCACCTTCGTCGCCTCGGCGATTGCCTTGGCCGTTGTGGCAGGCGTGAGCGTGGCGGCTGTGCTCCATTCGGCACAGCTTGCCGAAAGCCAGCGCGCTCTCGCACAGATTCGCTTCGATCAGGGGCGTGAGTTGGCTCGGTTCTACATCCTCGAAGTCGATAAGTTGTTGGAACGGCTCCCGGGTTCCACTCCGGCTCGCGCTCTCATCACCGGCCATACCCTCGCCTACCTGGATCGTCTGGCCCCAGGCGCCACCGGCGACATCCCGCTTCTCCGGGAATTTGCCACTGCTTATGAACGCGTGGCAATGTCGCAGGGAATGCCCCTTTTCGCCAACATGGGCGACCAGCGCGGGGCTTTGGTCAACGTCGAAAAAGGCATCCGAATTCGGCGGCAGATTCTCGCCTCCCCGTTTGCCACGCCCGACGATCGGGTTGCTTACGGCGACATCTTGCTCCTGTTGGGACATCTGAAGCTAAGTGACGGCAGTCCCTCTGCTGCAATTGCTGTATATCTCCAGGCGGCGCGCGAATTTGAAGCTGTACGCGCCCTGTCCGCTCACCCTCCCGGTCCGGTGTTGAGCAGACTGGGTTCTGCTTACCAATATGCTGCGGGTGCCCGCGCCGGGAACGGTGACAGTCCGGATACCGGTGACGCCGAAGCCGCACTCCCGCTTTTTCAGGCAGCATCCAA
>JAUZEU010000192.1 GCA_030838885.1 Bryobacterales bacterium
GCTCGATCTGCACCCGATCGAACTCGCCCTGGCATCGGTACGTAGATGGGACAAACTTCAGCGCCACCTCCGCGCCTTCCGCCGGAATCTGGAACTCTTCCACCAGATCGTGCATGATCTCCACCAGGTCCAGGCTCTGCTTCTGCAGAATCACCTGCCCGGTTTCCGCCTGAGAGAGCAGCAGCAACGCCCGCACAATCTGAGACAGCCGCTCGATATCCTGCAGCGAATCCACAATCGCATCGCGATACTGTTCCGCAGTACGCGCCGTCATCAGGGCGACTTCCAGTTGCCCCCGCACGATCGTAATCGGCGTTCGCAATTCATGCGACACATCCGTTGAAAACTGCCGGATCTGGTTGAAACTCACTTCCAGCCGTTGGATCATCTGGTTAAACGTTTCCGCCAGATAATCCAGTTCGTCACCCGTTCTGCCCGACGGAATGCGCAGGCTCAGGTTGGAACCGCTGATGCGTTCGGCGGCCCGCGCAATCTCCAGCACAGGAGTCAGCGCGCGCCCCGCAAACACCCAACCCGTCACGAAACCAGTCAGAATCACCAGAGGGATCAGGCCCACGCACAGCCAGTTGAACTGATTCACCAGCTTGGCCGACTCAGCGAGCGATGTGCCAATGGCCACGAAGTACTTCCGGGCATGGTCTTCGCTCATCAGATAGCTTTGGCGGATCAAATACGGCGCGCCGTCCGGATCCTTTTTCTGAACCCAAACCGCCTGATTCGAACGCAACACCTGCTGCACCTGGGCTGGCTTATCGAACCCCAGCCACTCGTACGTTGACGAGTACGCACCCGGTAAAGGCTTCCCCTTCTCATCCGCGATGACATACACGCTCTTAATTCGCGCACTGATGGTGTTCTCATCTTCGTCGGTTGTATCGAAATGCCAGACCGGGTGATAATTCGCCTGGCCCCTGTCGTGGTCGATTCGCAGGTTTGCCTTCACCACCGCCCAGCTTTGTTCCATGTCGTCTCTCGCCTGATCGTCCAGCTTGGTCACCAGGTTGTGGCGAAAGAGCAAACCCACGCCCAGCAGCAACAGCGTGAACAGGCCGGTGTACACGGCCGAGAGAGTAAACCGAAGGCTCCGCGTGATGTGTTTACGTCGCATGTCCCGCGTCTCGCGCGGCCCCTGTTTTCAGACTTCGAAAGCTTCTAGACCTCGAAAGCAGCCTCGTCCGGACGGGGCAGAGCACTGCTCTTCTCCGGCGCTTCGATCATATAACCGATTCCGCGAACTGTATGAATCAGCTTCTGCTGATATTTATCGTCGATCTTGCTGCGCAAGTGCCTGATATAAACGTCCACGATATTGGTCAGCCCGTCATAATCCATATCCCAGACATGTTCCACGATCATAGTGCGGCTGAGGGGGCGCCCCTTGTTCCGCATCATATATTCCAGTATGCCGAATTCCTTGGGCGCCAGTTCGATCGGCTCATTCACCCGCGCCACCTTACGCCGCGTGCAATCGAGCACCAGATCGCCCACCTGAAGACGCTCGGGAGCAGGCTGGCCGCGCCGCAGTAAAGCCCGCACGCGCGCCAGTAACTCAACGAAAGCGAACGGCTTGGTCAGATAGTCGTCGGCGCCCTGTTCCAGCCCTTTTACCCGATCATCCAGATGCCCGCGCGCGCTGAGAATGAGCACCGGAGGACCCGTGCGCCGCCCCCGAATCCGCTCCAGCACCTTCAGGCCATCCATATCGGGCAGCATTAAATCGAGAATGACAAGGTCGTAATCCGTGTCGTGTGTGAACTGCAGTGCGCTGGCGCCATCCGGCGCGACGTCTACGGCGTACCCCGCCCCTTGCAGCCCGCGGCCGAGGAAATCCGCAATCCTTTTTTCGTCTTCCACAACCAGGATTCGCATGCTGCCAGATTACCTCATGACAATTCCCGTAACCCTCTCCCGGTCGCATTTCGTACAACATAAGGTAGTGGGTGAAATCAACAAAGCTTTGGGGCTGTTTCTGCTGAGTGCCGCGACGGCTATGGCTCAGAGCCAGGTCAAAGCTCCCGTGTGGATCCCTACCTTTACTGAGGAGTTCAATCAGAAGGAACTCGAGTTTCCCAAATGGTCGTTGCATGACCCCTGGGGGCACGCTCGCAATCGTGAATCGCAGGCGTGGATCCCCGAGGCGGTTCAACTGCAGGATGGCAACGCCCGCATCGCAGTCCGCCGCGAACCAGCGCGTTACGACGGCCAGAACCGCGAGTATACGTCCGGAATCATCACCACATTGGGATCGTTCGCTCAGACTTACGGGCGTTTTGAAATCCGGTGCCGGCTGCCAGCCGGGCGCGGTTTCGAACCGAAGTTCTGGCTGCTGCCCGTATCTGCCGGCGAGATTCCGTCCATTGACGTTATTGATGCCATCGGCAGCGAGCCAGCGAGGGCCCGCTTCGCCACTCGCTGGGGCGACGAAAAAACGGAGCGCTCCTATAGCGGTTCATGGGCCGCACCCGATCTTTCAAAGGACTTTCATACCTTCGCCATCGAATGGGACAAAGACAAAGTCGTTTGGTTCATCGATGGCAAAGAACGCTTTCGTTCCACGGAAGGCGTGCCGCATCAGCCCATGTATTTGTCCGCCAGTGTCGCGGTAGGGGGGATCGAGGCCGGTTGGCCCGACAGTACCACCCCCTTCCCGGCGTTTTTCGATATCGACTACATCCGCGTTTGCCAAAGCCCTTCCAACATGCATTGATATAGTCTGTATCGGACGTGTCCGTCCAATTCGAGGCTATGAAAACCTTACTTCCGCTACTCTTTTCCGCCGTGGTCATTACGACCGCCAGCGCACAGAACACACCGGCGCGCACCGCGCTGCCCGCGCTCCCCGCCCCCATCGCCGTACCCAAACCGGGCCCCGCGACCGACGCACCTTATGCGCCCCTGCCCATCGTTCAGGGCGGCGTGGTTGTGCCGCTATATCCGCCAAACTCGCCCTACCTCAAGGCGGATCGCGTGCGCGAGCCGGAAGTCTACAATATGAGCCAGACGGTGCCGGGGCGGATCAACAGCATCGTTCACATTCATAACCCCTCCATCGAAGTGCATACTGTCGATCGCGGCATCAGCACCGGCGCCGCAGTGATCCTGGCTGCTGGTGGCGGGCACAATACCCTGAACGTGGGTTCCGAAAGCGCCGATTTTGTTCCGTACTTCTACAACTACGGCGTGACCACTATCATCCTGCGTAACCGGCTCCGCAGTGATGGTTACAACCCGCAGGTGGATGCGGTGAATGATGGCCTTCAGGCGATCCGGCTGGTGCGCGCTTACGCCAAAGAATGGAATATCGACCCGAATAAGATCGGCATCATGGGTTTCTCGGCAGGTGCGGAACTCTCGGCTCCGGCGGCAGTTCAGTTCGAAGATTTCGATAAAAAGAACAGTGACCCGAGCGATCCTCTGGCAGGCATCACCTCACGGCCGGACTTCGTCGGGATCATCTACCCCGGTCCCTCCCCTTTCACTCGCAACCGCACTGCCCCGCCGATTCCGCGCAACGTTCCGCCCGCGTTTATTGCGTGCGGCGGCTCGGGCGACAGGGGACACGCCATTTGGGCGATGGAATACTTCAGCGCCATGCTGAACGTCGGCGTGCCGAACATCGAACTGCACATCTATGGCAATGGTCGGCATCCCGGAGATCCCTTGCCGGACGGCAGCCGCATGAGCGGCGGCCTGACCGACCGCAACGACATCCCCTATGGCACATGGCAGAACCGCTATATCGACTGGTTCCGCGATCTCGGATTCCTGCAGAAACCCGGAGTCGAAACGAAGGCCGCCAAAGACATTGCCACCTATATGACCCAGCCGCTCCCGGGGCAGGGCAGGGGTGGTCAGGGACGAGGTGGACCGGGTCAAGGCCAGGGACAGGGTCAGGGCCCGGGCAGGGCAGGCGCTCCTCCCGCCAATCAATAACCGCTACACTTGACCGTGTATGACCTTCCTGATAGGAGTGCTTCTCGGGGCCTCGGCATGGTTTTTCGTCCGCATTCTCCTGCTCGGCGTTTATACGGTTGATCAAAATGAGCGCGCCGTGAAGACCAGCTTCGGGCGCGCGGAGCGCGTTCCCGGCGGCAAGACGACGCTGGACGATCCCATTGCCGACCACCTGCGGCCGGAAGAGCGTGAGCGCTACCTTTACCCGCAAGTCAGGGTTATCCAACCGGGTGGCCCCTATTTCCGGATGCCCTGGGAGAAGATCCATAAAGTTTCCATCGCCACCATGACCGTCAACATGGCGATGGATCTGGAAGATCCCACAGCCAACCAGGGCGGCACGCGGCTGGAAGCGGTCACGAAAGACCAGCTCAATACCGGGCTCACCGGCCAGATCCGATATCGCGTCAGCGAAGGTAACCTCTACGCGTTTCTGTTCGGCATCAAGCAGCCGTTCGTGCATGTGCTGGGTTACTTCGTTTCCGTGCTTCGCCAGCGCATCGCAAATTTTGAGGCGCCGCCCGATCCGCTTGCCATCGTTGCCCCCGGCTCGGTTCCAGGCAGCGAAATGATCGGCGTTTCCATCAACGACCTCCGAAAGAACCTGCGCGATCTGAATGAATATGTCGACAATGAATGCCGCTCGGCTCCGGCGCGATATGGAGTCGTATTCGATGCCTCTCTGATCACAGCCATCGACCCTCCGCCTGAAGTCGAATCTGCTCTCGCTGCCATCAATACCGCGCATAATCAGGTTTCCAGCGACATCAGCCTCGCGCAGGCCGCCGCCGATCAGAAGATTGTCCAGTCCCGGCGCGCGGTGGAAATTGAAACCCTGAAGGCTCAGGCCGAGATGGAACCGCTGAAATCGCTTGCCGCCGAACTGGTCGAACTCCACAATTCGGGACCCGCCGTGCTTGCCGCTTACCTCCGGAACGTCCGAATGGTGCTGCTCGATAAAGCCCAGCAAATCTATATGGAGGTGAGCCGGTGAGAGACGTCGCGGTCACGGCCTTGGTGGTGTTTCTCGGCGGGTTTTTCATTGAAGCCCTCCTGCTCGGGCTTGCCCGGTTCCTGGGGGTCTTCGCAACTGTGCACGAAGGCACTTGCCGCGTGTACGTGCTGTTCGGAAAGGTTATCGGAGTTCTGGATGAGCCCGGTTTGCACATTCTCCCCCTGACGCTGGGTCCGCGCGCATTTATCGTGAATCTGTTCGGAGACTCCCATGTTCTTGATATGCGTCTCGACCAGGAGTATCTCCGCAGCGAAGCCGTCAATTCCGAAGAGGGCGCGCCCATGGGTATCGGTATCTGGTACGAGATGTGGATCAGCGATCCTGTCGCCTACCTCTTTACGAACACCGATCCGCGCGGGTCGCTTCGCGCAAACGTCAGTAACTCCGCGGTGCGCTGCCTGAGTAACATGCCTCTCGCGGAAATGCTGGGCACACGCCACAGTATGAGCCAGGCCGTGCGCGCGGAGGTCTCCGCGAAATCCCAGGCGTGGGGTTACAAGATCGGTTCGGTGTACATTCGCAAAGTGCACTTCCGCGATCTGGGCATGATCCGCCAGATCGAAGAGAAGGTCGTGAACCGCCTGCGCCAGGTCACATCGGCCATCAGACAGGCTGGCGCGAATCAGGTGAGCGTGATAACCAGCTCTGCCGAACGCGAGGCGGCGGTAGAGTTTGCACGCGCCGCGGTGATCCGCCCTGCCACGCTGCGCAAGGTATTCCAGGAAATAGCTACCGTTCCCGAAGTCAACGAAGCGTTGTTCCAGATTCTGGAAACGCAGCGGATCATGGCAGGCAGTGGTCGCCTGATGTTGTTACCCGCTGGTCCGCACGGACGCGTGCTGTCAACGCTACTGGCAGCGGACGCCACAGACCCATCGCGCGTCGCGGATGCCAGGCCGAAAGATCCGAGAAGGAATACGCCTCCCGCTCCGCCATCTGCGTAATGACTCGGCTCTACGCGTCCGGGTCCGGTTTCGTGAGGGTCTCAGGGCTCTCCGCCCCACCGTCGGACAGCAGCGACATGGAACTGCCGCTCGTCGGACCCAGCAACCCGGTCTTCATGTAAAGCAGCAGCTTATCCCGCGTATCCGTTATATCCAGATGCCGCATGGTGAGCTGGCCGATTCGGTCCTGCGGTGAGAAAGTCGATTCACCCTTCTCCATCGTTAGCCGCTCCGGTTTGTAAGTAAGGTTCGGGCTCGTCGTATCGAGAATCGAATAATCGTTCCCGCGGCGCAGTTCCACCGTCACTTCGCCGGTAATAGCGCGCGCAATCCAGCGCTGGGCCGTCTCACGCAGCATCATGGATTGAGAATCGAACCAACGCCCCTGATACAGCAGCCGGCCGAGCCGAAGGCCGTTGATCCGGTACTGCTCGATCGTGTCCTCATTGTGTATGCCGGTCAAAAGCCGCTCATACGCGATGAACAGCAGAGCCAGCCCCGGCGCTTCGTAAATCCCGCGGCTCTTCGCCTCGATGATACGGTTCTCAATCTGATCCGACATGCCCAACCCATGTCGCCCGCCGATGGCGTTGGCTTCCAGCACCAGTTGCACCGGGTCGTCATAACCGATACCGTTCAGTGCGACCGGCTGGCCCTCCTCGAATCGAATCGTAACCACCTCGGGCTGGATGGAAACACCCTCGCGCCAGAACGGAACCCCCATGATCGGCTCGACGATCTTAACGCCCTTGTTCAGGTGCTCCAGATCCTTCGCTTCGTGGGTAGCGCCCCAGATATTAGAATCCGTCGAGTAGGCCTTCTCCACACTCATTTTGTAAGTGAGGCCGTGGCTGAGCATGTACTCGGACATCTCCTTGCGCCCGCCAAGCTCGTCGATAAAGGTCTGGTCGAGCCAGGGCTTATAGATGCGCAGGGCCGGATTTGCCAGCAGTCCGTAACGGTAGAAGCGCTCGATATCGTTGCCTTTGAACGTGCTGCCGTCGCCCCAGATATGGACGTCGTCCTCCTTCATCGCGATCACGAGCATCGTGCCCGTAACGGCCCGGCCAATCGGCGTGGTGTTGAAGTAGTGCACGCCCGCCGTAGAGATGTGGAACGCGCCCGACTGCAGCGCGGCAATCCCTTCGGCCACCAGTTGCTTGCGGCAGTCGATCAGCCGGGCTTTTTCCGCGCCATACTGCAGCGCGCGCCGGGGAATCTCGTCGTAATCCGGTTCATCGGGCTGGCCGAGGTTGGCAGTGTAAGAGTAGGGGATCGCGCCCTTGGCGCGCATCCAGTGGATAGCGGCGCTGGTATCGAGTCCGCCAGAGAAAGCGAGGCCGACTTTTTCTCCCGCAGGCAGGTTCTGAAGAATGTTTCCCAAACAGTCAGAATACCGTGCGGGCGATCACTACCAGCGCCGGCGCTCAATGGCCTATGGCAGAGTCAGCACTGTAACGTTCTTCGATGCCGTTTGCAGTGTAAGTACGTAAGGGTCTTTTGCCCAGCTGAGAGGCACCCCCGAAAACCCGATTACAGTTCCGGGCTGCAGTCTGGTCTTAAGCGCGACATCCAGCTTCAAAATGGCGTCGGGTTTGAGACCGTCTACCGCCAGTACCAGTTCTTTCGGTCCAGGCTGCGACAGGACCGTGCCTTTGAGGTTCGCGATTTCCGCGTCCTTCAGATTCGCCGCAAAATAATCCGGGCCATCGACCACCAGCAGTTTCTCCCGTATAGCCCTCCAGGTTACAAGCTCCGGATGGGCCTGAGCGAAAGCCCGTTCACTGCCGGCCTTCTCCTCGTCGATTTCGGCCGCGCTTTTGATGTGCCACTCCGGCGGTGGCGCCCACGTCTTGCTCGCCGTCAGCTTGACTTCATCAAGGCCGGAGAGATCACCGTGGTGGGTCATATAGACCTTCTCCAGATACTGCTCCGCAGCGTTGCTATCTGCGCCTTTGAGAAGCGTGACCGCTCTGGCGAGATAGAAAATTGCAACTGGATAGCGGGCCGGCTGCTTTTGGCCTGTGATGGAAACTCCCAGACGGTACGCTGCACCACCATCGTCCGGCGTCGATTCCAGCAGTTTGCCGAACTCGGCTTCAGCCTGCGAATAATCCTTTCGGTTGCTCGCCAATGTCGCGAGGACCGTGTGTGCCTGTCTGATCGCTTCCTGTCGCGCAATCGCCCAATCGTCCGCTTTTACGCTGCCCGGCGCCATTTCCGGCGCGAAGAGCGAATCGGATTTGTCCAGTACAGTGCGAGCAGCCTTCTCGCCTTCTTTCAGGACCTCAGGCGGCGCATTCGGCGTGACTGCTCTGGTCTCAAGAGTGGTATATGACGACACATAATGCAGATTGCGCTCCTGGCGAAATTCGGTGTCGGGGTACTTCATGGACCAGCTATCCAGCAGCGAGAGTTTCTGCAGAGGATCCTTTTCCCGGGCGACTGCGTTGAAGAGGTCGGCTTCGATCTGGTCTTTGACCTTCTTCTGGTTGGGCTGTTGAGGTTTGCCTGGCGCGGCTATCAGGATGGCGCTGGCGATGACGCAAAGGGTTCGGTTAAGCATCGGCCCTCCTCAGGGTTGAGTTGGTGAGGGAGGAGGCAGCTTGGCATCCAGTCGAAATATATCGGTTTTCCCTTGAAATTGCGCGAAGACGGCGTGAATTCTCTGCACAGGCGTGAAGAATGCGTTTGCTCTGGGCGTGGTAGCGTTGTGGCGTCCATGTCCACCCCGCCAACGCCTTTAATTTCTCCGGAACGCTATCTTGAAATTGAGCGGACAGCCGGGTACAAGAGCGAGTACTTTGCGGACGAGATGTTCGCCATGTCAGGCGCGCAGGAGTCGCACGTTCTGATTGCGTACAATCTGACGGGTGAGCTTCGCCGGATATTCCGCCAACGACCTTGCAGGGCCTATGCAAGCGACATGCGGGTTCGGGTGAACGCCACCGGCCTGTTACCTATCCCGATCTCAGCGCCGTCTCCGGCGAACCTCAGTTCCTTGACGATCAACGTGACACGCTTCTGAATCCGGGGCTGATTGTTGAAATCCTTTCTCCGTCTACCCAAGCCTATGACCGGGGGCGGAGATTCGAGCACTACCGGTCCATCCCATCGCTCAACGAATATCTGCTGCTTGCTTCCGAGCGGATCAGCGCCGAACTGTTTACGCGGCAGCCTGATTGCCGCTGGCTCCTGACAACCAGTGCCGGCGCTGAAGGTTTTCTCCATCTGCAATCTGTCGATTGCCGTATCGCGATCAGCAGTATCTACGAGAAGGTCCTGTTTCCCGAATCGCCTTCACGTTAGAATCGCCTTCACAACCTCCGCCTTTTCCACCCCGGTCAGCCTGACGTTCAACCCCTGATAGTTATACGAAAACTTCTCATGATCAATCCCGAACTGGTGCAAAATCGTCGCCTGGAAATCGCGCACATGCACCGGATCCCGTGTGATGTTGTAACTAAACTCATCCGTTTCGCCGTGCACCACCCCGCCCTTGATTCCACCCCCCGCCATCCACAAACTAAAGCATCGGGGATGATGATCGCGACCATAATCGGTTTGGGTCAGCTTGCCCTGTGAGTAGATCGTCCGCCCGAATTCCCCTGCAAGTATCACCAGCGTATCCTCCAGCATCCCGCGCTGCTTCAGATCCTGCACCAAAGCCCACACCGGCTGATCGATCTCTTTACACTGGGCCGGCAGCACCTCCGGCAGATTGCCATGCACGTCCCAGCCGCGATGATAAACCTGCACGAAACGAACGCCGCGCTCCGCCAACCGGCGAGCCATCACGCAGGTATGGGCGAACGAGCCCGGCTTCTCCTTCGCATCCGCGCCATAGGCTTCCCACGTGCCGGCCGGCTCCTTCGCCAGGTCAGTGAGTTCAGGCACGGACGCCTGCATCCGAAAAGCCATCTCATACTGCGCGATGCGCGTGCGCGTCTCCGGGTCGCCCAGCTTGTCGTAAGTCAGCTGGTTCATCTCCGAAAGCCCGTCCAGCATCGCCCGTCGCACTTCCGTCGGCACGCCATTCGGGTTATTAATAAACAGCACCGGATCTCCGGAACTTCGCAGCCCCACCCCGGAGTACTTACCCGACAGAAAGCCCGCGCTCCAGAGCCGGGCCGAGATCGCCTGCACGTTCGCTTTCGGATGATAATGTTTCGCCTGCAGCACCACGAACGAAGGCAGGTTCTGATTCATGCTCCCAAGCCCGTAACTCAGCCACGAGCCAATGCACGGCCTGCCCGCGATCATGAAGCCAGTCTGAAAGAAAGTGATCGCCGGCTCATGGTTAATCGCATCCGTGTTCATCGAACGAATGATTGCGATATCGTCCACCATGCGCGCCGTGTACGGAAGTAACTCAGACACCCAGGCGCCCGATTTCCCGTGCTGCGCAAAATTGAAAATCGACGGCGCGATAGGAAACCGGCTCTGACCACTTGTCATCGTCGTCAGGCGCTGGCCCTGCCGGATCGACGCGGGCAGGTCCTTGTCGAACATATCCTTCATCTTCGGCTTGTAATCGAACGTTTCCATCTGGGGAGGCGCGCCCACCAGATGCAGATAGATGCACCGCTTGGCCTTCGGAGCGAAATGTGGAAGCCCCTCCGTCTGCCCCTTCAGCAACGATGCCAACGCCAGCCCACCGATTCCCTGCGCACCCCGCGCAAAGAAACCCCGGCGCGTCTCTTCCTGCGCCATCACGCTCGCAAGAGGATCGAGCGGATGCCTCCCCGCCGCAAACGCCCGCTGCGAATCACGATCCGCCCGGTGCGCCAAATCGCCATAATGGCCTTCACTATCGGGCTTCAAAGGATTGCGGAACATACTCATTTGTTCAAAACCTCATCCAGATTCAGCAACTGACTCGTCAGCATCGCCATAGCCGCATAATCGGCCTGAGGCAATGCCGGATCCGGCTTGCGTTCCCCCTGATTCAAAAACTTCTTCGCGTCATCTTCATGCGCCGCATAATACGCGCGGAAGCGTTCGAACGACTTCTTCGCAATCATTTTTTCTTTGAGCGTCAGGGGGCGCGCCAGCAGACGCGTAGACACAAAATCAAGCCGGCTATCGAAATCGAATGCCGACTGCATACCTCTTCCTGCCAACTCCCGCGCCGCTTCCACAAACTGCACATCGTTCATAGTCACCAGCGCCTGCAGCGGCGTATCGGTTCTCTCGCGCCGCACCGTGCATTGCTCACGCGTGGGTGCATTGAAAATATCCATACTGGCCGGCGGCGCGCTGCGTTTCCAGAACGTGTACATCGACCGCCGGTAAAGGCCGTCAGCCTGGTCCTGTTTGTAATTGCGTGTGTTAGACCCCAGCATAGCCACCGCTTCCCACACCCCCTCGGGCTGATACGGCTTCACGCTCGGACCACCAATCTGGGGGGAAAGCAAACCCGTCGCAGCCAAAGCATAGTCGCGAACCAGTTCCCCATCCAGCCGAAAACGCGGCGCACGGCTGAGCAGCCGGTTCTCCGGGTCCTTCTCCAGCTTCACAGGCGTTACAGCAGCAGCCTGCCGGTAAGTCGCCGACATGACGATCTGCTTATAAAACCGCTTCATATCCCAGCCATGTTCACGAAAATCGACCGCCAGCCAGTCCAGCAACTCGGGATGTGATGCCGGCTCTCCCTGGCTGCCGAAATCCTCGGCAGTCTTTACCAGACCAGTCCCGAAAATCTCCTGCCACATCCGGTTCGCAGCCACCCGCGACGGCAGCGGATTGTCTTCCGTAAACAACCATCGCGCCAGCCCCAAACGATTGCGCGGCATCGTCGACGTCATCGGAGGCAGCACCGATGGCGTACCGGCCTCCACTTCCTGCCGGCGCTGATCGTAAGCGCCCCGATACAGAATCCACGCTTTCGGCTTCGCGTCCGCCCGCTCTTCCATCACCAGCGACACCGCGCCACGCGAAGCAATCGCTTTGGCCGCGAGATTCAGCTCGTCCTGCTCCTTCGCGAGTTGCCGGTAGGGCTGATACTCGCGTTGCAGAAACCAGGTCTGCAGCGGACCGCGCTCAGCCACCGTGAGCTTCCCGGAATCTGTCGACAGTCCGGTTTGAATGGCCGGCCAGTCATTCAGCAAACGAGCCTCAGCCTCAGTAAGAGCGCGGTTGAAAATTCTGAAATCCGAAATTGCACCCTCAGGCAGCGAGCGACCCAGAACCAGCGGCGCATCCACCGCGATATCCCCTGGAAGTTCCACCACCTGATTTCCCCGGCCCTGTGTCGGAACGGCGCGGCCATTCAGATAAAAGCTGAGCCCGGACTGATGCCGCGATCCATCGTAAGAAACCGCGATATGGTTCCACGACCCCGGCTGCAGTTGCTGCAAATGCGCCGCACGGATCTCAATACTTTTCCCGCCGTCGCCAGTCAACCGTAAACCCGGAACCCGCGCCCCCACATCAATCGTCCAGCCGCGATTCTTGTCTTTCGGATTATTGTGGCTGACGATCGTATAACCCTGCTCCGCTTTCGGAAAGTAAAAACTAACGCTTAGCGAGAAAGCCTTCTCCGCATCCAGTTTGGGCGCATCCGCGACCTCCACACCCTGATTCTTCTGGAAATGCAGAGCACCGCGCCCGTCCACAGCCGAATCCCCCAGGTTCACACCGGAATTCGCCTGTGCCAGCGCCGTCAGATTCGCCGCAAAGATCTCCGCCTTGTCTTCAAGGGGCGACGCCAGAGACACCGGTTCCCGTGTAGACAGCCACTTCTCAAACGAAGCAGCGGAATTAACTGCAGCCTCATTCATGCCCGCCCGAATGGCGGAGAGCCTGCCGGTCGTTTTGGCCCACGACTCACGATCCTCAGGGCGGGGAACCACCACCACCGGCGCTGTATCCGGAACGTTGTCGTCCATCACGCGCTGTGTCGTGTTGCGGAAGAACGCACCAAACGAATAGAAATCCTTCTGCGTGATCGGGTCGAATTTGTGATCGTGGCACGTGGCACATCCAACCGTTAATCCCAGGTAAACAGCGCTTGCAGTCTCCGCCCGATCCTTCGCATAGATCTCCGCATATTCGTCCTCAATAATGCCCGCCTCATTCGTGCTCACGCCGCAGCGGATAAACCCGGTTGCAATCTTCTGGTCTAAGGTCGCGTTCGGCAGAAGGTCCCCGGCCAGTTGCTCCGTAGAGAACTCGTTGTAGGGCTGGTTGCGGTTATAAGCCTGAATTACCCAGTCGCGGAACGGCCAGATCTCGCGATAATTATCCACGTGGATTCCATGCGTATCGCCATACCGGGCCGCATCCAGCCAGTAGCGCGCCCGGTGCTCCCCGTAGTGTGGGGACGCAAGATACCGGTCCACCATGTGCTCGTATGCACCTGCCGAAGCGTCCTTCATGTACGCGTCCAGTTCCGCAGGCGTCGGCGGCAAGCCGGTCAGGTCGAGAGCCACTCGCCGAATCAGCGTGTGCCGGTCCGCCGCAGCCGCAGGTTCCAGCCCCTTCGCCTCCAGTTTCGCGAGCACGAACCGGTCGATAGGATTTCGCGCCCAAACTGCATTTCTGACCGCAGGCGGGGCGGCTTTCACCGGCGCATGGTAAGCCCAGTGTTCCTGCCACGGCGCACCCTGCTCGATCCACAGCTTCAGCTTGGCAATCTGCGCGGCATTCAGGCTCTTATGAGAAGATTCTGGCGGCATACGGCGCGCCGCGTCCGCAGCGCTAATGCGCTGATACAGCAGGCTCTCCGCTGGTTTCCCCGCAACCACCGGGGCGCCATTCTTCCGCACCGCCATAGCGGTTTCTTTCAGGTCCAGGCGCAACCCCGCCATCCGCGTGCCCGAATCCGGCCCGTGGCACTGGAAGCAGTTATCGGAAAGTATCGGCCGGATCTCGCGTTGAAAATCGATCGTGGGTTTCTGAGTCGATTGGCTCAGGCACAACGAAGAGCTCATCGCGAGCAGGCATGGAAAGCGCAGGGAGATCATCGTTTCTTCCGTTCCTCTTTAACATACAGAAAATTTGCTCTCAGCGTGAGAACTGTATCGTTTACTCTGCCGCACCCAGGCGGGCCGCCTCTGCATGCGCCCTCTCGGAATCCCTGACCACGTCCGGAGCGCTCAGATACCCGCCGTGCTTCAAATCGTCATAGAATGCGACCGCACGCCGCCACGCTTGAGCCGCCTCCTGGCCTTGATTAGCGGCGGCGCAAATGGTCGCCAGACGGCTTTCATACGTCGCCATGGAAATCCGCGCCGGCACGCCCCGCGGGTCCACCGCCAGCAACTGCCGCTGCAGTCCGATCGCATGCTGAATGCTTGCCAGCGCGTCCTGCTGCGCGCCCTTATTGAGCAGCACCAGAGCGCGCTCCGAGTAGTTCCCGGCCAGCATGGAACGGGTCCGAGCATCGTGCTCATCATCCAGCAGAGCACGTTCGCGAAGTGCTATCGCTTCGTTGAAGCGATTCAGAGCTTCCTGATTCCGGCCAAGCGCCCCGAGGGCCACGCCAAGGAAGTGGTGCGTGCTCGCCATTTCATACCTCAGCAGCGTGCCATCTACCCGCGAGCCCCCATTCGGCGGCGACAGCGCCTTCTGCAGCCGCAGTGCCGCCTCCAGATCTTTCAGCGCCGCAGCCGACCGCTCTGCCTGCGCCTCGATCATCCCCAGGTGATACCGCACCATCGCGAGATCGTGCTGCGCGCCCGCATCCGCCGAACTCGCCGCAAGTTTCTCGCGAATGGGCACTGCGTTTCGCAGAGCTGCCGTCGCTTCATCCGCCTTGCCTGAAATGTTCAGACCCGTCGCCAGACTGGCCCAGGTATCCGCCAGAAACACCTGATATTCGCGTACTTCCGGTGCCTCTGCCGTCAGCGCCTGAGCAATTCGAAGCGCTTTGCGGTTCACCACCTGCATATCTTCCACGCTGCTGGCGCGGCTCACAAGTACACTGCCGCTCAGGTAATTGGTTCCCAGCTCGTATTGTGCTCTCAGATCGGACTTCGCATCGTCCGCCAGAGCTTCGCGGATTACGCGCGCCGTCTGCCATGTGCGCAGCGCCTCTTCGGATCGGCCCAGGGTCCCCAGCAGGCTGGCAAAGCGCTCTCCCGCCAGCGCAAGGGAGCGTCTCGTCTCACGATCACGACCCGTATCGCGCGCCAATCCGTTCAGATAATCCAGGCTCTTGCGCAGCAACGCCTCACGCGCCGGCAGCGATCCAGGCAAATGCGAAATACTGTCGTGAAGATCAAACAGCAGCGAAGTCGCAAGCTTCCGGTCTTCCGTTACCCGAACGGACAACCGCCGCGCCTGCCACACAGCCGTGATCGTGGAAATGCAGAGCAAAAACGTCAGCACCGCTGCCGCGCCCACGCCCACCTTGTGACGGCGAATAAACTTACCGGCAAGATAGATCACGGTATCGCCTGCAGCTATCACAGGCTGGCCATCCAGATATCGCTGCAGCTCCTCGCTCAGCTGATCCACAGACCGGTAGCGGCGGTCAGGCTCCTTGCGCAGCGCGTAGGAAAGAATATTGTCCAGATCGCCGCTGAGCTGCTTCCGCAGAGCGTCTGGCGAAATCGAACGGTTCTGCGCTACTAACTCCGCCTCCTCAGGTCCCTTTGGCTGAATTGCCACCGCCTCGCTGGCCCTCATCGGCGGACGATTGCAGATGATGTTAGTGGCGTTCTCCCACGTCACGGAATCCGCGTGATACGGTCTGTACCCGGTCAACAGCCGGAAGAGGACCACGCCAAGCGAGTATACGTCCGTCGCAATCCCGATATGATCGCCGCGGATCTGTTCGGGGCTGCACCAGGACGGGGTGCCTACGCGCTCCGCCGTCATCGTCAGATCGGCGCTGTCCCCCGTGCCCGGCTCCAGCAGTTTCGCGATGCCGAAATCCAGCAGCTTGGGGACGCCGTCACCGGTCACGAGGATATTGTCCGGCTTCAGGTCGCGGTGGATCACAAGATTGCGATGGGCGCAGGCAACTGCGTCGCAAACTTTCCGGAACAGCGCCAGCCGCTCCCGTATCGGCAGCCGACGCTCATCGCAGTATCGCGTGAGCGCCATGCCTGGCACGTACTCCATTACCAGGAAGGGCTGGCCGGAAGGCGTCTTCCCGCCGTCCAGCAGCCGCGCAATATTGGGGTGCTCCAGCCGCGCAAGAATCTGGCGTTCACGGCGGAACCGGTCGAGCAGAACCTGAGAGCTGACCCCGCGGCTCAGAACCTTGACTGCGGCGTCCAGGCTGAACTCGCCATTCCCGCGGATCGCGCGATAGACGGTCCCCATGCCGCCTCGGCCGATCTCTTCCACCAGCTTCCACTCGCCGATAACCTGGCCTTGCATGCCGCCATCCGGAAAGGTCCCGCCACGTTGGCCCGAATCCGATACAAGCGAAACAATGGAACCCCGGATCAGCGAAGTGATTTCTGTGTGTCCTCCGGCTTCGGCCGCCAGAAGCGCATCTACTTCAAGGCGCACGTTCGCGTCGTCGGCGCAGACCTTATCGAGATAGCGGTCGCGCTCAGCGCCCTCGATATCGGCCGCGAACAGGAAGATTTCTTCAATATGCTTCCAGGCTTCCTGGTCTTGAACTTCCACGGTAATGCTTCATTGTGCCTGAACGTGACAATTGATCCAACACCGCGATCAGGCGGAGGGATATAATTTCAGCGGGTAGTTGCAAGGGAAGAGGGAACTGCTGTGGCTCACGATTTCTCCAGACGATATTTTTTCTACGGTTCGCTGCTGGCTGGCGCCATTCCGAGCCGCGGCTTCGGAAGCGTCGCTTCCCTGAAAGCGGCGGGATACAAGTCGCCAAACGAAAAGCTGAATATCGCTTCCATCGGCGCCGGAGGGAAGGCAGCCAGCGATATCGATGGCTGCTCTCACGAGAACATCGTGGCGCTGTGTGATGTGGACGATAAGTCGGCGGCCCGCAAGTTCAAGGAATACGAGAAGGCGCCAAAGTACAAAGACTACCGGAAGATGCTCGACGCGCAGGGCAAAGATATCGATGCCGTGATCGTCACCATTCCGGATTTCATGCATGCCCAGGCGGCCATCGCCTGCATGGAGCGCGGCAAGCACGTCTATGTGCAGAAACCGCTGGTGCGCACCATCGCGGAAGCCCGCATGATGCTGGACGCGGCGAATAAATACAAAGTCGCCACCCAGATGGGCAACCAGGGTTACTCGAACGAAGGCACCCGGCAGGTAGCGGAAATGGTATGGGCGGGCGAGATCGGCAATGTCACCGAAGTGCATGCCTGGACCGACCGGCCCTGGTGGCCGCAGGGGCTCACCGAGATTCCCGCGCCCGATGCAGTTCCCCCCACACTCGATTGGGACCTGTGGCTGGGCAATGCGCCCAGGCGCCCTTACACGTCGGGCGGTGCAGGCTACCCCAATCAATACGGCAATTTCTATCAGCCCTTCAACTGGCGCGGTTTCTTCGATTTCGGTTGCGGCGCTTTGGGCGACATGGCATGTCACATCCTGGGCGCGCCGAATATGGCGTTGCGCCTGGGCGCTCCGTCCAGTGTGGAATGCGTCTCCAAAGAAGGCACCAGCAGCTTCATGTTCCCGAAGAAGTCTGTCATCCGGTATGATTTCCCGGCGCGCGGCAGCATGCCCCCCGTGAAGATCTTCTGGCACGATGCCCTGAAAGAACCGCCGAAAGTGGAAGGCGTACCGGCCGGCGAATTACTGGGCGACTTGCCTGCAAGGCCCCGTGTCGCGGGTGCACCGCCCCGTCCTCCGGCAGCGCCAAACGGTTTCGTCGGCAGGACGTTCAACTGGGATGCTTACGAAGAGGCATTATCGCCCGAAGCGAAACTGCAGGGTCCAAATGGCAGCCTCTTCGTTGGTGACAAGGGTATGCTGACCACCGGGACTTACGGTGAACAAACCCGCCTGCTTCCAGTCGCTGAAAAGATGCGCGAGTACAAGTTCCCGGATCCCTATCTCACCCGTTCGCCAGGCCACTATCGGGATTGGATCCGCTCCTGCAAAGGCGGCGATCCGGCCTGTTCGAACTTCAACGTGGCGGTGCCGTTTGTCGAGTGGATGCTGCTCGGCGTAATCGCTGTGCGCGTGGATGGCAAACTCGAGTGGGATGCCGCTAAAGGCCGTTTCTCAAACAACTCGGAAGCCAACAAATACCTGAAGCCCGCCTACATGAAGGGCTAAACCAAAGCGGGAACGCGGCCCCCCAGCCGCGTTCCCCACGCACACATGATGGGAAGCGACAGGGGTAAAGATCGCGTCCCATGTGAATCGAATGAAATCCACCAGGAGTATTCCGAATATAGGGAATACTCCCGCCATACCATTCCGGTCCCGACCAGTTGTATTGATTTTCCGCCGGGCGCATTCCGGCAGCAACGCTCACAACCTTCGCCCGCCTCAGAACCGGAGTTCCGAGGCCAACTTATAGAGACAGTCGAACAGGTGTGAGTTGCATTGGTGGGGAAGCCTTGTACCAGCCACGATTGCGCGCCCGCCGCCTCCTCCCGGCCGGGGCGCAAGATTTGTACGGAACGCCACTCTGTTGTAAACCCCACCGGTATCGGATGGCATACAATCACAAACCGGACTGACTCAAAAAAGGAGCGAGAGATGTCACGAAAATGGGGTTCTGCCGGCGTTAAGTCTGCAGCCTTAATAATGTCGATAGTCGGCGGAGCGAATGCCGAACGTAACAACAGTGGCGACAATAATGGATGCCGAAATCTTCCCGATCACAACGCGCTCAGGGCCGCGCTTGTCGCTGCAACCGCTGCCGAAGCCAGCGGCCTGAATAACCAGATGTGGGGAACCATCGTGGACCGCGATGGGGTTGTGTGCGCAGTAGCCTTTACAGGAACGAACCGTGGCGCGCAGTGGCCCGGCAGTCGTGTCATCTCTGCGCAGAAAGCGAACACCGCCAACTCGTTCAGTCTGGATTCTTCCTCCAGGGCGAACAGCTCAGGACAGTCCGCTGGCCTGGCGCTGTCCACCGCCAATCTTTACTCCGCAACCCAGCCCGGTGGCAACCTCTTCGGCTTACAGGAAAGCAATCCTGTGGATCCGGAGGTAGCATACCAGGGACCCTCATCGCTGTATGGCACTGGTCGCGATCCAATGACAGGTCAAAAGATCGGAGGGGTGAACGTCTTTGGCGGCGGCCTTGCTCTTTATTCAGAAGGCAAACAGATCGTGGGTGCTATCGGAGTCAGCGGTGACACGTCCTGCGCGGATCACAATATAGCCTGGCGTACCAGGCATGCCCTCAGCTTCGACCATCTGATGGGAGTGGGCGGCGTGTCCGGCGACCCCACTCATCCCGACAACATCATCTTCGATATCACCGCGAATCCGACCGGAGGCGCGGGCAAGAGCGTCGGCGGTTTTGGCCACCCGGTGTGCCTGAACCAGGCGGACCCTTCTGCGCTTCCCCCGGTGCAGTAGCTTCGCAGTAAGTCAGCGCACGGCGTTCAGTCTTCGTCATCGGGATCGACCGCTATGCGCTTCTCGCTGTTGTTGAGCTTCATGTCGATGGCAAGTCTCCGCACCAAACCCCTTATGGATTCGAGCGGGTCCACGGCAGTCACCCAGCCCTTGCGCTCGATTGCGGCGTGTACGGCCGGAAGCATCCACATAGGCATACGGATCACGTCCCGCATGAAGGGCGCCCACTCGGGGGCGTCCGCGGCCAAAGCGCTCAGGGCTTCCATTTTCGTGCGCACTGCGTCGGAGCTTGGCGGATATGCCATTAGTCTTACACCAGAATCGAAGAAACGCGGATCAAATGCGGCAACTCCGATTCGGCAATTATTTTCGTTTCCCGGCCGCTTTTTTTCGGCCTCGGTTTGTGGGCTCATACAAGGCGACTGCAGCCGGCTCCGACCTCGCAGCCGATAGCCACTGGGGTGGCCGCCCGCGCCGTGGTTTCTGAGCGACTAAGCGCTCAAGGGCCACGATGCACTCTCTAATCAGCGCCTGCTGCGTTCGCATCTCGTCCAGAATAGCGGTGACGTTCAATCTGTTCCCCCTGGTAATTGGGCGAATGTGCGCCGGATTTGGTCGCGCCGGGTCACCCCACTCAATTGTAAGTCCTTTTTAGGGGGAATCCGGGGTTTGGAAATTTGGATCCTCGTAAGATAATGATCGGGCAATTGGAAGTGAGAGGAAACATCGCGGGCGGCAAGGTGTATTGAGTTTGCCCAGCCGTGGGAGGATGTAAGAAATCCGCATCCTGCATAGCGTGCTCAATCTAACATTTACCCGTAAACTGATGTTTGTGAATCATAAGTCACTGGTGTTCTGCCGTTATTCGACTATGTTAGTTCCCGGCGCGATGAAACAACCGCGATGAAACAAGAAAATTCCGGACCGGCGCCCTGCTGACTGGAAGACGGCCGATTGCCGCGAGCGTCAGACGATTGAGGCTGAGTTCCTGAAGGCCTCAAAAGTTAAGTGAACTCACTTACAGGCAGATTGAAGGTTGAGGTGCCGAAAGC
>JAUZEU010000542.1 GCA_030838885.1 Bryobacterales bacterium
GATCTGAAACGCCATAGATCTCAGCTGGCGTCAGCGTCATAGCGCGCAACGCCGCCTCGGAAGTTAGCCCGGCGTCCACAGCCTTCCTGACGGCCCGCATCAGATCGCGGGGCGTGCCCAGGCCATCCGAATAAAAGGCAAACCGGACACCTGCCTTTGCCAGTGCGCCCGCCGAAGTGGGAGCCTTATCGCGAAGTTCCAGAACCCGCAGCGACTCTTCAGTCGCAGGGTCCGAATCCGCCGCCTTTTCCGGATATTTCAGGCTGAGCAGCACGGGCACGCCGGCCTTTTTCAGGGAATCGGCAGAGCGCCAGGCCTCATGCCCGCCATAAAGGACCGCATTCAGCTTCAGTTCTTTTGCAAAAGCCAGCATGCGCTCAATCTCTACATCGCGCGTGGCCGGCAGCAGCACACGCGGGCTTGCGAGGACGCCTTCCAGCGTACGGTCGTAAGCAGGTCGCGCCAGCCCCTGCGGATGCTTCTCATAAATGGACCGGGCCAGCTTGTAGTGCTCTGAATCGAGATAGATCTGCCGGATGTAGGCGAAGACGCCCATGAGCGATCCTGGGTAGCTGCGGCCACCGCCGCCGCGCCCACCGGCAGGCACCGTGACCAGTTGCCCTATGGCCTCTGCAATCACCATGTCGCCCGCGCGGTCGCCCGCCAAGTCGATCACCGTGCCCTGCCCTGAAAAGATATTGCCGGTCGGAAAGGTTACGGCCGAAGTGAAACCGCCGTTGCGCGCGGTTTCAATCGCGCGGTCGGTCGGGAACAGCTGGTCTGCGGCTTTCAGATAGGCTGCGTTCGAAGGCCGGTCTTCGGGGCCCCTTGACGGAGGGGCCGTCAAAGCAGCAAGCGCCGCAGGGTTCCCCGTCGGCGTGGGCGTTACAACAACAGCACCGCCCCGACCGCCGCGACCACCACCACCGGCTGCAGTCGCCGCCGGTGGCGTATTGGTGAGCCCCCAGTTACTAAGCGAATCGATCAGCCCCGGATAGATAGTCAGGCCCTTGCAGTCGATCACCCACGCGTCTGCCGGAGGCGTCAGATTCTCACCCACCGCTTCGATCAGGCCGTCGCGAACCACCACTGTGCCGTGTTCGATCACCGGCCCGGAAACCCGCACGATCTTCGCATCGCGAAGCGCATAAGCGCCGCGCCCCTGTGCCGAAAGAGGCAGCCCGGTGAGGCTGAAAAAGGCCAGTGGGACCAGCAGTACCGCTGAACACTTCAGTTTCATAAATTTTCGACTCACGACCCCAGGTAAAACGACTCGTTATACTGGTTCGTTTCCCCCTGCAATAGTTACGGCTTCAAACGTACTGATTACAACTCCAAGATGGTAACAACAATTTCTTATCGCGATTCCGGCGTGAATATTGACGAAGCCGATCGCGCAGTCGCCGCCATTCGCAAAATGGCGCGGTCTACATTCACCAAAGGCGTCCTCACCGATATCGGTTCGTTCGGCGGCTGTTTCCAGCTACCGAAAATGAAGCAACCGGTACTGGTGAGTTCCGTGGATGGCGTCGGAACCAAGCTCAAGATTGCGTTTGCGACGGGGCGGCACGACACGATCGGCGAGGATCTGGTCAATCACTGCGTCAACGATATTGCGGTCCAGGGGGCGAAGCCGCTTTTCTTCCTGGACTACATGGCGACCGGAAAACTACAGGCCAATGTGGCCGCTGAGGTTATTTCCGGCATGGCTCGTGGCTGCAGGGCCAACGGGTGCGCGCTTATCGGCGGCGAAACAGCCGAAATGCCGGGCATGTACACGGACGGGGAGTACGATCTCGCCGGCACAATTGTCGGCGTGGTGGAGAAATCCCAAATTATCACGGGGTCGAAGGTGAAGGCGGGCGATGTGCTGCTGGCGCTCGCGTCCACGGGCCTTCACACCAACGGATATTCACTCGCACGGAAAATCCTGTTCGACGTGGCGAGGCTCACTCCGGAGTCGCGTCTGGCGGAAACCGGCGCCCTCCTGGCAGACGAGCTGTTGCAGGTGCATCGCAGTTATCTCAAGGCAATCAGCGCGCTGGTGAAGGCGAAGGCGCTTGCCGGAGCCGCCCACATTACCGGCGGTGGCATCACGGACAATCTGCCCCGCGTGCTGCCCAAAGGTCTGGCCGCCGCCATTGATGTCGGATCCTGGCAGACGCCGCCGCTGTTCGAAATGTTGCGTCATCTTGGGCAGGTTCCGGAGGCGGACTGGCGGCGAACATTTAACCTGGGCGTCGGCATGATTTTCGTGGTGCCAAAGGCAAGAGCTGATGCCGCGCAACGTACACTGAAACGCGCCGGTGAGAAACCCTGGATCATCGGAGAAATCATTCCTCAGCGCCGCGGCAAAGGGCGCGTGGAGTACAGATAGTGCGCCTGGGCATCCTGATCTCGGGGCGCGGCTCGAACTTCGAAGCCATAGCCAGCACCATTGCCCGACGCCGGCTCGACGCCGAAATAGCGATCGTCATCAGCAACAGAAGCAATGCGGCCGGCCTCGAAATCGCACGTGAGCGGGGAATTCCGGTCCGGGTTATTCCTTCTCAGGGTCTGGACCGGGAAGCTTACGACAGGCTTTTAGTGGACGAGTTGCGTACCCATGAAGTGGAACTGGTCTGTCTGGCTGGCTTCATGCGTCTGCTGAGTGCCCACTTTGTCCGCGCTTTCCCGGACCGGGTCCTGAACATTCACCCTTCGCTGCTGCCCGCTTTTCCCGGTCTCGATGCGCAACGCCAGGCGCTGGACCACGGGGTCAGGATCACCGGCTGCACGGTGCATTTTGTAGACGAGTTCCTCGACTCCGGCCCCATCCTGATTCAGTCCGCCGTTCCGGTACTGGATACAGATACGGTGGAAACTCTTTCCGCGCGCATTCTGGCGCAGGAGCACGCTATCTATCCGAAAGCGGTTCAGTATCTGGTGGAAGGGCGCGTCACCATCGAAGGGCGCCGCGTACTGATCCGCGAAGACGAGCCCCAATAAAGACGAGCCCCAATAAAGACAAGCCTCAGTAGTCCAGCCGCCGGATGACGCCCGCCGAACCCTGCTCCATCACGCTCGACGGAGCATATTCGATCCTGACGTGAAATGGCTTCTGCTGCGGACCGCAATGAATCTGCAAAGTGGGCCCGGAACGTGAAGTAAATTCAATCGCCTTCGGATCCGGCACAACAAAAACCAGGCTGCGCTCACCCGCCTGCAGGCGCATCCGGTTACCACCGGCACCGCATTCCACACCCTGTACCAGACCCTCTGCAGCCAGCCGTTTTTCACCGGGGCGCGGCGGCATTGGCAGCTTCGCGCGGGCTTCCAAAAGGTTCGTCAGCATCTGCAGTCGCTGGGATTCCTCCGGAGCGCGCACCCACTTCTTTGCCGTTTCAATATTCTGCCGCGCACGTTCCAGATCACCGGTTTCCAGGTACGCATAGGCTAACGCATAGAACACGCCCGGAGCGCGTTCAGGTGCGATGTTCTGAATGCTCATCAGCGTGTTGATACCTGCTTCAAACTGACGGTCGGCCACACGCAGGCCACCCAGTTGCAGCAGCGCTTCCATATAATCCGGCTTCACTTTCAGGGCACGCTCCAGAAGCGGAATGATCCTGGCAGGCGGTTGCTTGCCCGTCTCCATTTGAGCCAGCGCAACACACAATCGAGGGTCCTGACCGCCAGCCTCATAAGCTTTTCGCAGGGAAGCCAGCGCGAGCGGGACATCCTTCTGCAACAGAGCCAGATATCCTTGTGACTGCATCACTTCGGGCCGTTCCGGCCCCAGCTTTCCAAGCGCGTCATACTCACGCGCCGCTACATCATACCGGCCCAACGCTGCCTGCAGATCAGCCAGCGCCAGGCGCGCGTCAAAGCCCGTCAGTGGCGCTATTGCCGGCTCGGCCTCGGCCTTTCCCAGCGTGGTTTGAAACACTGCGCCATACAGCTTCTTACGCGCAAAGTAAGTGCGCAGATCTCTGAACACATCTGCAGCGGACTTGCCAAAAGCCACCTGACAGGCTTCCGCCGCCGTGCTGCCGCGGTGCAGCGCCGTTACGAACTGAGGGAAGTTTTGCTTATACTCCGGCGAGAGGAAAAGCATATGAGTCAGCGCCCAGCTTTCGCCATAGAACATCCCGGTCCGGTCACCCTCGTTGTAGATCGGCGATTGCGCCGTGACGGAGGTCAGCGTGTCAAAATCCAGCCACGTTCCCTCCAGCATTTTCATGCGGTCCGGAAGCAGATCGCCCACTGCCACTCCGCCCTTTGCCGGATGCCTGGAAGAGTAAACGTCCGCCCAACCCTC
>JAUZEU010000544.1 GCA_030838885.1 Bryobacterales bacterium
TTGTCCGGCCAGAGTGAGCAGTTCCTCGTCGGGAATGCTGGACCAGAGGAAAAAGGACAGCCGCGACGCCAGTTCATAATCGTTCACGCGGTGAACACTGCCGGGTGCTGCCCCGGCCGGGTCGCGCTCGATGCGGAAAAGAAAGTTCGGTGAAACCAGCATGGCCCGGAGAGCCATCTCGATACCCGTATTGAACGTGGGCGCTTTGCTGATCTCGCTCGGTTTGCGGCCTGTCTGGTAGAAGGCCAGGAGAGGTTTGATATCGCCCTCGGTAACGGGTCTGCGGTATGCCTGGCGCGCCAGAGTGGAGAGAATCTTACGGGCGCAGGGGAGTTCTTCCTGCGCGCTGGCCGGGTTACAAACGAAAATCTTCTGCCGGCTGGGCGAGTTGCCCGCGCCAACAATCTCGTAGGGACCACCGATCGCGAGTTCACTGAAGTTCGGACCGTTGGTAGTCTCCTTTACGTCGTAAAGTTGCAGCCGTGCGCCATCCAGGCGCAGATCCATGTGTGCAGTCGGAAGAACGGGTGCGGGGCCTCGGCCACCAGCAGCCGCGGCGGCCCGGGCGGCAGGCAGTTGCGGCAGAATTTCCGGGATCGCACCGGAGCGCATAAAGGTGAGGCCAATATGATGCACGCCTGCTTTCACAGGGATCTTCAGATCAAATACCTGCCCGATGGGAGCGGCCGTTTCGCCAAAGCCAAGCGCAGGCGATGGCATTTTGATCTTAAAGGTGTACTGGGCATCGACCGGAAAGCTGTAGTCGAAAGAAATCCCGCCAGCGGAATCGAAAGGAAGGTCTTCACTGACGCGCTCATTCCGGGGGAGGCGGGGACCGCCTTTTGAGGCTGCGCGCACTTCCTTCACAGGTGTAAAGATGTCGATTACCGGTTTGATTTCCGTGTCGCCGACGGCCAGCCTGGCTACCGTACGGGCCATAGTCATGTAGCGCTCAATCAGGATGGGAGAAAGAGAGAGAACGTCTCCGATGTTGTCGAAGCCATAGCCAGTGTCATCGAGAGGAAGCGTGTTGCCGGGCTTGATGTCGAGGGCGAGAAGGTCACGGACGGCGTTGGAGTATTCGTTTCGGTTGACACGGTGAATGGTGGGGCGGCCGGGGTTGGGGTGTGCGGCGGCAGCACGGTCCAGCTCCGTTTCAAGGTAGCTGGTGAAGGCCTTTTGCGCAGCGGGATCCGGATGCGGCATGCCCATGGGGGGCATTTGCTTCGCCTCGACTTTACGCAGGACTTTTTCCCACAGGCCGGCGTCATCGGAAACTTTGCTGAGATCGAGGCTCTCCAGCGACAAACTCGCAGATTTCAGTTTGCTGTTGTGGCAGCCCACGCAGTACTGCTTCACCAGCTTTTGAGATTCAGCAGTTTGGGGTGCGGGGGCGGTCTGCGCGTTGGCGAGCGGCAAACACGAGAGAGCAGCAACCGCCACGATAGCGGACGGCGAAGGGGCAGAGATCGCGGATTTCACTCGATTGGCAAAAGATACGAACATCAAGCGGTTAGGCACTCCAGGGGGCCAGGCAACTGAACAAGTTCTCGCATGGACATTATATGAGATGTCGACGACATCCCTCGGACGCAAAGTACAGGCTTCCTCAGTATGAATACCTACGCTTGTAGAAATTAACTCTGGTTTCAATAACTTAGAGGTGCATTTCAGGGTCCTCATGATGTCAGTATAATGATGGCGCTGCCCGGCGTGTTGCGGTTACAGCCTGACTTTAGTCGGGTGAGGGTGTGACGGTATTCCCGGCTGGACAAAATCACCCGGAGGTACGCGGCTTGCACTTAGCACCACCGGGAGAGCACTATGAAATCCCTTTTTTACGTTACCGGCGTGGTCGCATTGGTTGGCGTGTCTCTTCTGATGGCATCTGTCAAAACCGATTACGACCATTCAGCCGACTTCAAGAGCTACAAGACTTACTCCTGGATCAAGGTCGATGCGGGTAATCCCCTTTGGATCGATAGAATTCAGCAGGCAGTCGATCAACAAATGTCCACCAAGGGCTTAACCAAGCAGGACTCCGGAGCCGATCTGGGAGTTGCTGCCCTCGGCAGAACCAAGAAGGAGCAGACGTATAACACCTTTTACGACGGAATCGGCGGAGGCTGGGGCTGGCGTGGCTTTGGCAACATGGGCATGGGTACTGCCACCACAACCGTCTCCGAACAACCAGTAGGCACGCTGACGGTTGATATGTTTGACGCCAAGTCGAAGAAACTGGTTTGGCGGGGCATTGCAACGGAGACGCTGTCCGATAAACCCGAGAAGAACGAAAAGAAACTCCAAAAGGAAGTGGCGGATATGTTCAAGAAGTTCCCGCCCAAAGGCGAGAGCTAACTGAACGCCGCTCATGGCCGCGGCGGGATGTTCCGGCCGCGGCCGCTTTCATTGATACTACCCCTCTCAAAGCGCATGAGGATTGTCCGATTGGCGCTTCGCCCGCCCTTTCCTGTCTTTCATGAATGAGGCCCCTAGGCGCGTGACTGCGGCAAAAGCACTCGACTTGGCGACGCGAACCCCTGCTTACGGAGGTTCGGATTGCGAATGCAAAACAGGTTCTGATGCCCGGCAAGTGTCGGGGATCGGATTTCAAAATATGTCCGGAGTAATGCGTCTGTTCCGATGCAGGGAGACGCGGCAATCGGCGCAACGAATCGATGCAGGTCGCGCGGTACCCGCGATTCGAAACCGCATGTGTGAGGACATCCGGGTGGAGGGGGGAGTGCCACATTAGGAAGCTGCACCCGACGCCGACAGGAGAACAGCCTTCGCGGGCGCCATCAAAAACAAAGAAGAGCAGAGTATCCAGCCTCGTGGGAGGTGACTATTGCGGGAGCATTTGACGAGCGCGCGAAGCTCTTTGCCACCGTCCGGGTTTCATCGCATTCCCCCGAATCGCGCGGTGGCACGCATGGCGTAAGACAAGTCGCCTTTGACGATGGTACGGCTGACTGTCTTGAGCAGCGGCTTTGCACTTCTGTGTGGGCGCTCTGGGTAAAGAGTTTTCGTGCGAACGAAGGCAGCAGTTTGTGGTCAATTGTTCCGGCCAGCCTTCCGGTCCAAGGCGGCGGAGCCATTGCCGCGAAACTGGAACACCTGCTGGCAGACGTTGATGCCGCATCCATTGCCGACGCCCGGCGGATGAGTTGGGAATTTCTCGTTGATTTCCTCAAAGAGAGGACAAACGAAGAACGGCTCTCTTCTCGCGTTCAGTCAACGATCCGTGGAGTGAAACGATGAACGTTACAACCGGGCCCATGGCGTTCTGAAACCGGCAACTTGAGACGGGACGGACTCGATCGAATATCCTCCATTCCGAAGATGCATCCATCGGGACTGTCACCTCTTTGTGGAAGCCAGGGATGGGTATCCCGCCAGTGTGTGCACTTTTTTCTAACTCCAAGGTCCTGAATGCATTCGGAAGCCCCCGAATTTCCTCAATATTTTAAAGGAGTTGCATAATGAAGTTCAATACCCGCGTCGGGGAGTCTGGACAGTGGGCGATTGCGCTGAAGCTCCGCAATCCGGGGGCAAATGGAAGACCCTATGCTCCGACGGCGCAGAATGCAACGCCAGAAGGCGTTCATGTGGCGAGGAATATCATGCGGGGTTTGCGCGGGGAGGAACTCCAGGAGTTTCGGTATACGCCTATAAGTGAGCTTGCCCTGATGGGGAAGAAGCGCGGCGTGGCGCGGATCTACGGGCATAACTTTGCGGTTTGACAGCGGGGGCGTTGTGGCGGGTATCTATCCGGCAAAGATGCCGGGCTTACTGCAGCGTACCCGAATTCTCTCGGATTGGAATGCGAATGGGTTGTTTGTGAGGCATGTGGCAGCGCAGAACGCGCCGGCGGCTTAAAGGCCGGTAAGACGGCCTTTGGACACCCAGAGATCACCTGATATCTATTCACCTACAGGCGTCTAATGCGACGATTTCCTGAATTCAAATACTTCGTGTGGAAGCAGGACGCAAAGACCGTTCACCATCGACGTCGCCCTTGACCTTGCGACGCTTCTGGTTAACGCAGCCAATCCGAACCAACCCAAGGATGTGCAGTTCCGCGGGGACACGCTCGTCTTCGATGGCACGATTTTCCGGCCAACACAATTCC
>JAUZEU010000545.1 GCA_030838885.1 Bryobacterales bacterium
TACGTACCTGTAACGCGCATGTTGGAAGAGTAGTAGCGCATTTTGGTGTTATCCAGCCATCCGTTTCCTCCTTGTTTTGCTTCCCTGAGTACCTCCGGCGCGTCCTGACGTGCGCATTTGAATTCTCTGTACACAGCTATTAGAAGGAGCCAGATGAACAAACGACTGGGTGGCGGCACAAAGCCGGTCATCTTCTACCGCGAGAAAGTTACTGTCTGCCACAAAGAAACGCGTCTTTATCCCCATTTACTTGACGCAAGGACTGTTCTACACTATTTGCCATCTGTGTCAACGCAGGGGTCCATACTATGAACAAAGGTTTCTCTACAGCCACACTCTTCCAAACGATCACTCTGTTTTCGATCTCCGCGCTGCTGGCAGTTTCCGGCTTCGCACAATCAACTAATGCCCGCCTTGAGGGCACCGTGCAGGATCAGTCTGGCTCGGTGGTACCGAAGGCTCGAGTCGAAGCTCTCAATATTAATACCCAGTCGCGGGCGGAAGTGACAACCGACGGCTCCGGAACATTCCTATTTCCAAACCTGGCACCGGGCATCTATACGCTCACTGCTGAAGCCAACGGTTTCCGGAAGACCGCGTTGAAGAACGTTGAGCTCACCGTAAGCGGAACCGTCTCGCAAATCATCAAGGTCGAGATCGGGCAGACCACTGAGACTGTCAATGTCGAAGCCAGTGCTTTGACGGTACAAACCACGGATTCCCAGGTTTCAAGCGCGGTGCTGCTGCGCGATATTGAGGTGTTGCCTCAGTTGGGCCGGTCTCCCATAACCCTGGCCATCTTCCAGCCTGGCGTGCAGATTGACGTCCGCGCCGGACAGGACTCCTCTTTTTCACACGTCAACGGGCTTCGGCAGGGCAGCAACAACGCCAAGCTTGACGGCATCGACGTGAATGACTCGCTGGTTCCGCGCCTTGGATTGTCGCTCACCGCGAACAACAGCGATTCGGTTGGCGAATTCCGCGTGGTGACGGAAGGCGGCAAGGCTGAGTATGGCCGGAGCGCCGGCGGCCAGGTTGAAATGATTACAAAGTCGGGCACGAACCAATATCACGGCAATGCCTATGACTTCCTGCGCAATACGGCTCTGAACGCCAATGACTTCTTTAATAATCAGTCTGGCGGCACCGTCCCCAAGCTGATTCAAAATATCTTCGGAGCTTCATTCGGCGGTCCGATTATGAAGAACAAGTTCTTCATCTTTGGCAACTATCAGGGCCAGCGCACGCAGCAGGAAGTGATCCGCAACCGCACGGTGTACACGGAGTCGGCAAAGGCGGGCATCTTCAAATATAAAGATGCGGCGGGCAACGTTCAGAGTTACGACTTCGGAAAGGCAGACCCACGCGGGATCGGCCCGGACGCGGGCATCGCCAAATTAAACGCACTCTATCCAGCTTCCAATAACTCAGATGTGGGAGATGGTCTGAATACTGCAGGTTTCCGTTTCAACAATCCCGTAAAAACGATTAATGACCAGTTCACCATCCGTGGCGACTATCACGTCAGTTCCACGAACGTTGCGTATATGCGCTGGAGCTGGTTTCGCACCGATTCCACGGACAATCTGAACAATGCGGATGCTACGTACCCCGGCCAGCCGCAAGGCACACAGGGAGGGCATCGATGGGGTTATGCGATCGGCGATAACTGGACTATTACGCCGTCCCTTGTGAACGAATTCACCATCGGCCACCAGAGCGCCTCGAGCGCATTCAACCGCCCGGCGCGACCTGCCGGGCCATGCCTGATTACTAATCTGGCGAACCCGGACGTCATCAACTGCGCCTTCACCCAGGGCCGCAACTCGCCGGTGAACGATATAACCGATAACCTGACGAAAGTGCGGGGCAACCATACGTTCAAGGGTGGCACAAACGTCCGGTCTACCAACCAATATGGTTATAACTACGCCGGAACGGGCGGGGCGGGTGTCTATCCCAACGTCAGTACCGGCACAGGTAACGGCAACTCCGTTCCTTCCACCATCGGCCCGGCCGGTCTGAGTTCCACACAGCGGAGCACGTTCGACTCGCTTTACAACGATATTCTGGGCCGGGTGGATCGAGTCATTCAGTCTTACTTCAGCGATCTGACGACGTTCCTGCCCGCGGGTGCGCCTAAGGTCCGCAATTACATCATTCATGAGAGCGGGTACTTCTTCCAGGACGACTGGAAAATCAACCCCCGTCTGACTCTCAACCTTGGCCTTCGTTACGAGTACTTCGGGGTTCCTTTTGAACGCGATGGCCTTCAGGGCTCCATTGATCAGACCAGCCAGGTAGGCCTTGGTTACACCTCTTCCAACCTGACGGTGGTTCCCAAAGGCAAGCTGTATAACACCGACTGGAACAACTTCGCACCACGCGTGGGCTTCGCCTTCGACCCGAAAGGGGATGGCAAAACGGCGATCCGGGGAAATTGGGGTATGTTCTATGACCGAACTGTGGGCGCGGCGTTCAACAGTATCGATTCCGGAACACCGGGTTTTTCGGCCAACTCGCAGGTCTTTCCAAATCAGGGCGGCGCCGATGTTCGCTACGGCGACAAATACGCCTTTCCAGCGCAGCCGGCTGCGCCGGCGCTGACGCCTCCCGCCACGCGCTCCACCGCGCTTTACCTTGCCAATTCAAACCTTAGGACCGGTTATGTAATGAGCTACGGGCTCAACATTCAGCACGAAATTGCGCGGAACACGATTTTCCAGGCCGGTTACATCGGAAATCGTGGCGTAAAACTGTTCATGGACGTGGACGTCAATCAACCGCGCATCTATGGCGCGTTTCAGAACGATTTCCGCGAGCTGGCCGCCAATCTGAACACTCCGGCGAATGTTTCGTCCGGCAATCTGTTCGTGAAAGTCTTCGGCACGGCGGCCTCGGCGATCAGTGCCGTCGGTTCCACGAACATCACCCAGGGCCGCGTCGGCACAATCGTCAACACCATCGATGTCACCAATTACGCAAAATACACGGCTGGCGGAGTGTCGAATTATTACTTCCGGAATTATCCACAGTTCACCCAGGTGGTTCAGGGCACGAACAGTGGCCGTTCTTCCTACGATTCGTTGCAGATCAGCCTTCAACGCAGCGCAGGCGCACTCCAGTTCAGAGCGAATTACACGTGGTCGAAGAGTATCGATAACATTTCGACGGAAGGCAACGGATTCACCACTCCGATTGACAGCTACAACCTGGCGCTCAACAGGGCGCGCAGCGACTTCGACCGTCCGCATTCTCTGAACATCAGCGCGTTTTATACCATTCCGTTCGGCAAAGGGCAGCAGTTCGGCGGCAGCATGCCTCGTCTGCTGGATACCGCTATCGGCGGCTGGCAAATCGGCGCTTTGCAGATTGCTCAGTCCGGACAACCGTTCTCGGTCAGTTCACAGCGTGCCACAGTGGCTGTGAGCGGCGTGACCCCGGGCAATTCGTACGCGAACTACGCGGGGAGTGACCGCACCATTGGCAATGTGACCCGCCGAGGTGACGGTGTTTACTACTTCTCCCCGACGGAGGTGACGCAGTTTTCTTACCCTGATGCTTTTCAGATC
>JAUZEU010000236.1 GCA_030838885.1 Bryobacterales bacterium
ATAAGGAGGGCGCCTTTGCCACCTTCCCGGCCCACGAGCAGTGCGCGGCGTGCCATTCCAAAGCCGGCATGAAACCGCAACTCACGGCGGACCTGTCCGCCGCAGGATGCCGGGGCTGCCACACACCGGAAGAAACTGAAAACCCCGGCTTCACAGAAGCGCGACGGTTCGCAGGCAGACGGCAGACTGCGAGCGGCAAGTATGTGGACATCTCTTTCTCGCATATCGCGCACTTCAAGACCCGCGATCAGTCCGACCTGAACTGCACCACATGCCATTACGAGGTCCCAAAGAGCACCAGCATCAGCAATCTTTCTCTTCCGAAGATGCTCGACTGCGTACAGTGCCATGATTCAGCCCGCACCGTGAAAGCGGATTTCCGAATGAGCAATTGCAAGACATGCCATTCGGAAACCGTCACTGCGGGAGCTATTCCGAACAGCCACACCAGGAACGTAAAGCCGGATTTCCACACGGAAGCGTTCCGTCGCAGCCACGAGTCGGAAGCTGCGGCAGCAAATGCCAAATGCTCAGTTTGCCATCTGAACGTGACGCCATCCGTAACGGCTAAGGTCCAGTGCGATTCCTGCCATCAGGTCATGCGTCCGGTGAACCACACGTCTCGCTGGAAGGACGACCTGCATGGGAAGTATGCCGGGCTCGACCGGACAGAGTGCGCCACATGCCATACGGCTGCTTATTGCAGCGACTGCCACAACCAGCTTCCACGCAGCCACCAGCCTTTGCCTCTGTTCAAAGCGGGCGGCCATGCACTTCCGGCACAACTGGACATGCGGTCGTGCCTGACCTGCCACACCTTCCAGAACACCTGCTCGGAATGCCATATCAACAAGGTTGTGCAGAATGCCGTGCCGCAGAAGGTGATTGTGGCGAAGTCGAGAGTAGATCTGGTTGGGCTGTTCCGCTAAGGCACACAACGCAAAAGGGCCGCGAACCAACGCGGCCCCTTCCTTCAGAAAACTGCAGCTTACTTGCTACTTCATGCCGCGAACAGCGGCAACGACGTTATCCAGATCGGCCCCGGCGATACCCGCAACCGGCTTCATCTTGCCTTCGCCTTTGGTCACCACCGCCTTCAGCACGTCGTCGCTCTTCGCCTGGGTGGCGGTGTCGTTCAGCGGCTTGATGCCCATCGCTTTGGCCATCGCGGGCGACGGAGTGCCGTCCGCGCCGTGGCAGGTTTTGCACTTTGCCAGATAGACAGTCTTGCCAGCGGCTGCATCGGCAGCCCACGCGCCAGTCGTCATCAGCATGGCAGCGCCACACAGTAACCCAGCCGAAATGAAGTTACGCACAGTAGATTTCATTTAAAAATAATTCCTCCCGGTTCTTCAACCTACCTCATGATTGGGCCCGATGTCGGCCCGTGTCAAGATAACCGAAGGTGCGAACCAATTAAAAATGCTTCAGCAGATGGATGCGATCGAATTTATTCGCCAACTCGTGGAGTGCGAGTCGCCCAGTGATTCCCCTTCAGATTTGAAGAGGTTTATGGAATTATTCGCGGATTCAATCAGCGATGACGCAGTTTGCAGAAAGGCCGGCACCCACCTTGTCTGCACTTTTAAGTTGCCCGGCCGAAAAAAGCAGAGCCAGATAATGGCCCTTGGGCATGGCGACACAGTGTGGCCGCTGGGTACTCTCCGTACTATGCCCTTCAGACACGCCGAAGGGCGCCTGTGGGGACCAGGCGTCCTCGACATGAAAGCAGGCCTTGCTTTCTTTGTCTTCGCGATCCGCGCGTTGCGTGAGACGGACGTGCCGATTGCTCAAAACGTCGTATTGCAGATCAACTCGGATGAGGAGACGGGCAGCCACACTTCGCGTGTCCTGACCGAGGAAAATGCAACGCGCAGTGATGCGGTGCTCGTCCTGGAACCGGGTACGGGTCTTACCGGAAAGCTCAAGACGTCGCGAAAGGGCATAGGAGATTACCGGTTGCGGGTGCGTGGTGTCGCATCCCATGCAGGGGTGGACTTCGAAAAGGGCGCCAGCGCCGTCGTCGAATTAGCGCGGCAGATTGAAAAGATCGCCGGGTTCACTGATCTGAAGCGGGGCGTCACAGTGAATCCCGGAACGATCTCCGGCGGAACGCGTTCCAACGTCATCGCGGAGACGGCAGAAACGCACGTCGATATCCGGGTACCGCGTCTGCGTGATGCGGCCAGGCTCGAGAAACAGTTCCGTAGCCTGCGCCCCTTCGACAAGCGCTGTTCACTCGAGTTGACCGGAGGTCTGAACCGCCCCCCGATGGAACGGACAAAAGGGGTCTCCCACCTCTTCCGCCTGGCCCGGAAGGCGGCAGGCGAGATCGGAGTGGAGTTGGAGGAATCGGCAACCGGCGGCGGCTCAGACGGGAACTTCACGGCTGCGCTTGGCGTACCCACGCTCGATGGCTTGGGAGCGGTGGGCGAAGGCGCTCATGCGGCGCACGAATCCGTCCTCGTGGACCGCATTGCCGACAGAATAGGGCTGCTGGCCGGGCTCGTAAGAGCAATCACCACGCCACAGTAAAACGCGTGCGGATGTGGCGCGGGTTCTCCACCTCGTCCGCCAGAGCGATGGCGAAGTCCTCCGCTGAGATCTCGCTCTTGCCGCGCTCGTCCGTGAGCAGTTCGTCCGCCCCCACTCGATATTTTCCCGTCCGCTCGCCGGGGTGAATGAAAGCAGGGGGAGTGAGATTCGTCCAGTCGAGGCCCGAACCCTTCAGCAGTTCCAGCGCGTCGCGGTGTGCGCGGGCAATCTCCTTCCATTCCACTGGGAAATCATGCGTGTCGAGCAGGTGAACACCAGGCGCAACTTCCAGGCTTCCGGCTCCGCCCACAGTCAGCAGACGCCTCACGCCCGCCTCCGTTACTCCGTCAATCAGACTTTGGGTAGCGTTCACCAGCAAATTTGGATTTTCCGAACGGGGGCCATAGGCACTCACCACAATGTCGGCGCCCCGCGCCGCGTCCGCCACATCGGACGGGTTATAAATATCGCCCGCGGTGCCGGTCACGTTCTCACGATTTGGAAGTTTTGAAGGGTCGCGGACGACGGCGGTTATGTTGTGTCCGCGGGAAATCAATTCATCAAGGATGCGTGATCCCAGGGTACCGGTCGCTCCAAACATCACGATATTCATATACGACCATAATGACTTGACCTGGACGTTACGTCAGACTCGATCATGATCGGGGAAGGAGGGCGAAGATACAAACTCCATGCATAAAACCAAAGAATTCGCACAAATGGCCGGAACC
>JAUZEU010000246.1 GCA_030838885.1 Bryobacterales bacterium
CATCTCCAGGCCAAAGTAAATGCCGGTCTGGGAAGGCATCGGGTTGATAAAGATCTCGACCGCGTCGTCGAGGTAGGTAGGGTCATCACGCTGGGTGTGGAACGCTACGATGTCGGCATCCTCGCACTCGTAGGAGACGTAGAGGTTCTGGTCATCCCAAAGCAAACGGGCGGTGGTCTTTTGCTTCGCACCGGTCTGGGCGTCCCAGGGAAAGATCAGTTCAATTTTACCTGCAGCAGCCCAAGCCTTATCGTCGGGCTTGCCGTCGATGACGATGGCGGAGGTGGCTCGTTTGACTTCGTAAAGGGGAAGAGCAGGCTGTGCCAGAACGGGGGCAGCCAAAAGGAGCAAAGCGGCAAAGCGCATTGCTCGATATTACTTTGAATCGAGGCGGTAAAGGTAAATCATATGGGGACGATCATCAACCATCATCTTTTCGACCTGTGCGACCTTCCAGCCTTTAATTTCGAAGTTGTGGGAAACCACGCGGGCGGTCGTCTTAAGATACCGCTCCAGAACCGGCTTCAGCCGCTCGTTGGAGCCGGTCATCAGATACAGGGTCACCACGTCCGCCGGGCCCAGATCGTACTTGAGGGCATTACCATGGACGATCTTCACCAGATCGGACAGGCCGAGCGAAGAGACCTTCCCGAGCGTCGTCTCGTAGATCTCGCGGCGAATCTCGATGCCGACTCCATGAGCCCTGAACTTTTGAGCGGCCGTGATAACGATCCGGCCGTCGCCGCAGCCGAGGTCGTAAACCGTCTCGTTCGGTTTCACCTGAGCGAGCTGCAGCATATGGTCCACCACTACCTGGGGGGTGGGGAAAGCGGGCGCAAGAGTGTCCGGGTCGGTATATTTCTGCGCGTCAACATCGGGCGCGGCAAAAAGGAGTAAAGCTATAGGAATCGCAACTGCACCGCCGAAGCTGGAGATCATGTCTACTGGGGAGACGTGGAACTACCGGCTACCAGTTTCAACTTTACGATACGTCCCATGATGTCTGTCCATGCGGACCACAAGTCGCGGGGGCGGCTTATGGTGTATTCGTACCCTCGCAGCTTTTTGACAACCGTTCCGATGGCGTCGCGCCACGGATTCTGTTGCGGGGTCAGGTTGTAATTCATGTAAAAGACGGGAAAAGAGGAAGCCGTGATGTCCTTGTAGCTGTCCGGCGCCGGAGCTTCGTCCAGCATCACCTTGGGACCGGCAAAGATCACCGCATCGGAAGTGTTGCTTCCAAGCTCGTCGTGGATCAGCCGGGTCAGAAAGTCCGTCTCGCTGCGCTTGTCTGTGAGCTTTTTGTAATCCACCATCCCCAGTTTCAGGGTGGAAAGCGCCTTCCCCAGCTCCGGGAAGTCGATCTGGTCGGAATTCTCCTGCCGGTAAACGATCCGCTGGTCGTTCATGTTGAACGCGACCACGGAGAACTTCCGGATTCGGGGCTCCCTGGAGATGTTGCGGAGTATAGACACCAGCGCGCTGGTGTCGATCGGCTGCATTGCTGCCGCAGAAGGGCGCTGGGGAGCGAAATTGATCAGCACCTTAACGTTCAGAGGATCGCCGCCGTCCGGGCCGGTATTGAGGCGGGTAACCGGAGGCTCGTCCTTGAAGAACTCGCGCTCGGAAACGTCGATCGCGTTTGATGTGATGGCGAGTTTGATGTTCTGGTCTTTGGCGGGAAGCGTTGCAGCCACGTCCCAACTGGAGGCGCACACCCGCTCCATGCGGTCGCGCATCATCCAGGAAACGTGATAGCTGCCTTCACCGACGTCGAAACCGCCCTGCAGGTAAGCATCGCCCTTCGCGTCGGCCTCAATGTTCGGAACGCTGTACTTCTGTGAGAAGTAGCTCGGCGAGTCTTTGGAGTTGTCCGAAGCCACCTTAAATACAATGGTGAGTTGGTCGCCTTCGCCAGCCAGTTCCCTCAGGGGCAGCACGATTTCGTAGCCCGTGTGGAACCGGAGGTCGAAACCAAGCAGCGGCTTTACCTGAGTAACGCTGCAGGGTAAATCTTTCCTGGTCTCTTCCGTCTCGAGCACGGCGGCGTCGGAGGTGAGCAGTTGGACGGTGCCTCTGGAAGAGAGCCCCTGGAGCATGTTCTGGCTTTTTGCCAGGGGCGAGGTGCCCACAAGAAGAGTCACGGCAAGTACCACTCGTCGTGTATGGCCCGTTCTTCCAAATAATGGATTCATGGACGCTCCAGTCTCCTCTGAGAGTTTGATGAATTTCATCGTACACCTGAAACACTTGAAATCAAACACATTCTTCTCAAGCATCCTAAATACCAATTTTCGGATGACTCTATTTACAACGGAAGTTTAGACACGCCATTATGGCAATGAGGAATGAGCTTTTACATGGATCGAAAGAAAGACCAACCGGATCGCCTCGCCGAGACTGCCGATGTACCTGAGGGTGTCATCATCAGTCCGGACACGCTGCGGGCCCGGCGTATCCCCCCCGGTCAGTCCCGGACCAAAAAGTGGCCCGTTCTGGATGCCAGCGGCCCACCCCGGATTGATCTCGCTCAGTGGAAGCTGCAGATGTTCGGCTTGGTGAACAAGCCCGTTTCGTGGTCCTGGGCCGAGTTCGGAAAACTACCCCGTGCCCGCGTCTTCTCGGATTTCCACTGCGTTACCCGCTGGAGCCGTCTCGGCAACCTCTGGGAAGGGGTGTCCACAAGTGAGCTGGTCGCCGGTGCTGGTGGCATTCCGCCGACAGCCAAGTTTGTTCTGGCTCACGGCTACGACCGGGGCTTTACGACGAATCTTCCCATTGAGGATTTTCTGGCCGAAGATGCGCTGGTCGCCACCCTGCATGACGGCGAGCCGATTTCGCTCGATCATGGCGGTCCGGCGCGGCTGATTGTCCCGCGACTCTACGCCTGGAAAAGCGCCAAGTGGCTGTCGGGCCTCGAATTCCTGCCGGCGGACCGGCCCGGTTTCGGGGAGAGCAACGGTTATCACAAGCGTGGCGACCCGTGGGCTGAGCAGCGCCACAGTTGGTAAACTCGGCTTTGACCCGACGCACCCTGCTCGCCACGGCCCTGCTTGCCGGTTGCAGCCGTAAGCTGGCCACACGCTACTTCGGATGGCTTTTCGTGGCCAGCGCCGCCGAGCGTGGCGTTGCCGTCGCCGATCTGTCGCAGTTTCGACATGTCACGACCATCCCGCTGGAACATATGCCGGGCCAGGTGCTGCTGGCGGGCGACAGGCTGTTTGTCACGTGTCCGGAAGCGCGCCTCCTCTGCGAGATCGATCAGAACCACTTCACGGTGGGGCGCAAGATGGGGTTGCCGGGACGGATTGTTTCGGCTGTCGTGGTACCTGGCGGCAAGTCGATTGTGGTCGTGACGGAACAGCCTTCCGGAATCTGCCTGATAGACCCCGTTTCGCTGAAACTGAAAAGACAAACCCAATTACGGGAAACTCCGGCGGTTCTGGACGTCACCAACGGCATGGCTGTGACAGCGCCAGCGACTGGAGACTCCATTACCCGAATCTCGCTGCCGGACTGCCGGATCCTCAGCAGCACTCCGGCCGGATCGAAGTGCGGCGTGATCCGTTTTCGGGACGATGGAAAAATGATCCTGGGAGGTTTGCCGGAGGCGAAGCAAATCGTCTCGATCGATGCGCAGACGGGCAAGCTGCTGGCACGCCTGCCGCTGGCGTTTGCCCCCGCTCGGTTCACATTTAATTCCGATGGAGGCCAAATGTTTGTCACGGGCGCGAGCGACGATACACTTGCGATAATCAGCACGTATCAGAGTGAGGTTGACCAGACGATTCTGGCCGGCCGCAGTCCTTTGGGCATGGCCGTTTCGAATACCAGGAATCTGCTGCTGGTGACAAATCCGGGAAGCGGGGATCTTACGATACTCGATATCGAGACCCGCCGGCTTTCGGCTTCAGTTCATATAGGCGGGAATCCGGGCGAGGTTCTGATTACACCTGGTCCGGACGAAGAGTATGCCTTGGTTATCAGCCGCGATTCGGGCGACGTTTCAGTCGTGCGACTGCGCACTGTTCTGGACAAGTCTGTAAAAACCAAACCCCTCTTCACAGTCTTCGCGATGGGCGCCAACCCGCAATCTGCTGTCATCGTGCCGCGAGCGGCGTGATGATTTTATTCCTCCCAACCCAGCCTGTCTGAAAGTTCGTAATGGTTCTTTCGGGGTGCCTCACTAACCCATTGTGGCTGGCTCATCAACACTATCGAGACGCAGATCAGAAGCTCTGTCGCCCGGCGCGACCTCTTCCTCAGCAGGATCTTCTTTCCGGTGCCGCAGCCTCGGTGTCTACAATACCGCAATGGCGGAAAACCAGAAAGTGCTGTTTCCGACGGCCCTACATCACATTGCAAGTGCCGGCCGCAACGAGTTCGCTCGTAATCATCGCGAGCAGCGCCCCGACGAACGGAACACAAGGATAACGACTGGGAGGGGTTTGCGAGCGCAGCCACCTTCGGCGCCGGGACGCAGACGATAACCCTAAGCAAGGTCTACTGGCAACCGCCGCAGTATCCAATCACCAAGCCGACAAAGATCCTTGTGCCCCGCCTGTGAAGCCACCTGTCAGGGAACAGGGCCGTTAGCCCAAGTTCGTCACGAGGTCGTCGTTTTCAGGTTGTTTCGGGCTCCAATTAAGAGCAAGTCTCACGCCTGCTGGAGCTGATTCGTCACTCTCTACTCCTGGGCAGATTGCTGTTTGTAAAGGACTCCTGGAAGGTTCCGTTTCTAAATATGGCTTAACTTATATGGCTTAACTTGCGACTCGGCAGCCGCATCCGGATGATACGCTGCGAGCAATGGCAGACAGTGTAAGAGACAATTTGCCCCCGAGATCAAATCCGCTTCTGCCGCGGTCGAACAAAAGAACCGCCTTAGTCTACCTTTGGCGCTTAGCCGGTGATTATCATACTCTGCTATAGTTCACATGGCCTTCGGGTATAGTTCAAATGGCACTGAGCAGACGCGCGGCGTAAACCCGACTGTGCTCGCCACGGTCAGCTTCGTCTGAATGCTTCGCCCTCCGATGTCGCCGGCTCACGGTTGCTTTCCTTGTTGATCGTTCCTTACTATGGATGGTCACCATCATTTGTGGATAGCAGGTTCATCAACCAGGATTTCCCGTCCATGATCTGTGATATTACGTCGCTCTCAATCTTCCCAAGCTTCAAGGTCAGACCGATTGTCAGCTGGGTCGGCTGGCAGTCTGCATTGTGTGTTCAAGAACCTGCGGCGACCCGTTAATGCAATAAGAGATTCCGAAAAGAGCGATAGTCATGCTAAGTGATCAGGGGCTCTGCGGTTCGGAAGGGGTACTTGAATCATATGCCCTTACGGGCGAAGGGACCTCAAGGCTATGAATCTGCCAGTTTTGCTGCAACGCGGTTATCCAGTGAGCTCAGGCATGCCGGTCCCGTTTGACTTGCAGTGCGACCGAACGCGCGCCATGGATAAATAGCCTGCTGAGAGAACCATCGTGCGGGAATTCCCGTCAGCCGTGCGATCGATACGTTTCGGCGTTTTCGAAATCCATCTTCGCGCCGGCGAACTTCAGGAAGCGAGGCATCCGGATCAAGCTCCAGGGCCAGCCTTTCCTGCTTCTGGTTACGTTGCTCAGGCAACGGGGAGAACTCGTTACGCGCGAGGAACTCCGTCGCACACTTTGGCATGAGGACACCTTCATTGATTTTCGACCACAGTTTGGGCACGGCATCTCGCCGATCGAGGCTATCAGCCCGAGTGAAGACCCGCCGGGTTGTCAGCGAAGCTGCTGCAGAGGAGCAAACTCCTGCAACCGAATATCCCATTGGAGCCAGAGATCATGATCGGGTTGACCTCCCTGAGAGCACCGTGGGCCAACGCCCGCGATGGCGGTTTGCATGGAAGATAGCCGGGTTCGCACTGCTCCTGTTGTCGGCCATCTTCACGGTCTGGATACTTCACCCCGGGACCACCCCGCCAACCGGTATTCGATCCCGGGCAGTCCTTCCACTGGAGAACCTCTCCGGCGATGCATCCCAGGATTACTCTTCAGGCCGCACGACCGACGAATTGATCGCTGAATTGGGGCAGATCAGCGAATTGCGGGTGATTTCCCGTACATCCGTGATGACCTACAAAGGCGCGGGCAACGCCGATTGCGCGGAAGTTGAAGGTAGACGTCGTGGTGGAAGGCACCGTCTTACGCTCAGGCAACCGGATTCCAATCACCGCGCATTTGATCTGGACTTCCGTCGACAAACATTTGTAGGCCCAGAGCTACGAGGTCGAGTCGCGCGATATTCTGGCCCTCCAGAAAACGGTGGCTCGCTCCCTTGCCGAGCAGATCACGGTCAAATTGAATCCAGCTGAACAGACAGAGTTGAAGCACCTGAGAGCCCTGAATGCGAAGGCCTGCTCGCTCCGGCTTGCATAACGATCTGAAGATCGAATTTTTTCAATCACGATATGTAGCCTGCGGTTCCCTGGACGCTCCCCGTGCCGGTTTCCACGTAAGTTCACAGCGCAGTACACTGAAGAGCATCAGGAGTTGAAACGATGATGACGCAGAGACTTTTCTCTCTGGTTGCGCTCTGCCTGTGCGTCACCACTCTTCGTGCGATCGATGATACCGAAACAAAGTTCATCGGATCGCGCGGAAACTATTGGGCGTTTCAAAAAATCTCGCGGCCCCTGGTGCCCGCCCTGCCCGATCCGTGGATCCGAACACCGATCGATGCATTTATCCTTGAGGCGTTGCGGGCAAAGAACCTGCAGCCCTCCGCCCCGGCGGATCGGGTACGGCTGATTCGACGCGTTACGTTCGACCTGACCGGATTGCCGCCTGCTCCGGCGGAAGTCGAAGCTTTCCTCCGCGACCGCTCAGCCAACGCTTATGAAAAGGTGGTTGATCGCCTGCTGGCATCGCAACATTACGGAGAGCACTGGGCTTTGAAATGGCTCGATGTGGTTCGCTATGCCGATACCAACGGCTTTGAACTGGACGCCGATCGTCCGCACTCCTGGCGTTATCGCGACTACGTGATCGACGCGTTCAATAAGGACAAGCCATACGATCGGTTCGTTAAAGAACAGATCGCCGGAGACGAGATTTATCCTGGCGATGCCCAGGCTCTGATCGCCACCGGCTATGCCCGTGCGGGTCAGGAACACCTGGTGGCTGGAAACATCGATCCGGAAGTCAGCCGCCAGGAAGTGCTCACCGAAATAGCCACCTCGGTGGGTCACACATTTCTGGGACTCACGGTCAACTGCGCGCGCTGCCACAACCACAAGTTCGACCCGATCCTGCAGGCTGACTATTATCGGCTCGAAGCAGTCTTCGCCGGCGCGAAAGGTAAAGAGGTTGAGATCGCCTCGGCCCAAGAAAAGGATGCCTGGAACGCCGCCAGCAAAGCCTACCAGGATCGCGTCAAGCCCATAGAGGATGCGTTGAAAAACCTTCGCAAGCCCTCCAGGGAACGCCTGATCGAAGAGCGACTGCCGAAGCTCGAACCTCAACTCCGGGAGGCGTGGCACATCCCCGAGGACAAACGCACGCCGGAACAGAAGATCCTGGCCAAAAACGCCAAAGACCAGATCGAGCCGACCTGGGACGAAGTGGTCGCGGCGATGCCGGCAGAGGACAAGGAAAAGCGCGCGCAGCTAAGGATTCGCTTGCACGAAGTGGAGCTAACTCAGCCCGATCCGCTGCCCACTGCATACGTTTACACAAACGAGGGCGCCGCGCCTCAGGGTTTTGTGCTGCGGATGGGTGATCCACACAACCGCCTGGACCCTGTCGACCCCTCGGTTCCTCTGGTGATTAAGGCTTCCTGGGAAATCCCCAAGTCCGCTACAGGCCGGCGTACTGCCTTGGCGGAGTGGCTTACTTCTTCGGCAAACCCGTTAACGGCGCGCGTGATGGTGAACCGGATCTGGCAGTTCCGGACCGGACAGGGTCTTGTCCGGACACCCAATGATTTCGGCGTGATGGGCGACCGGCCCTCCCACCAGGCACTGCTCGACTGGCTGGCTTCGGAATTCGTACAAAAAGGCTGGAGCGTGAAGGCGATCGACAAGCTCGTCCTCATGTCCAGTGTCTACCGGCAGAGCGCTCGACCCGATCCCAGGCGCGAGGCCATCGATCCAGACAACCGCCTGTATTGGCGGATGAATCGCAAACGCATGGAAGGCGAAGTCCTGCGCGACACGATTCTTTCCTCCAGCGGATTGCTCAATCCAAAAATCGGAGGCCGTCCGGTACGGGTTCCCCTCGAGCCGGAAGTGTACGACCTCATCTTCACCGAACATGAGCGGGACGGCTTGTGGCCCCTCAGCCCCGACATCACCGAACAGTATCGGCGCAGCATTTATCTGTACAACAAGCGAGGTGTGCGGCTGCCGTTGCTCTCGGCTTTCGATCAGCCCGACGCCATCACCTCGTGCCCGGTACGGCCGGTCAGCACGCACGCGCTTCAGGCGCTTTCGCTGTTCAATAGCCCCTTCATGCAGGAACAGTCGAATGCGTTCGCGAAGCGGCTCGAATCAGAGTGTAAGTTCGGCAAAAGCACGTGCACCGTCGATCGCGCCTGGCGGCTTACTCTTTCCCGCGCCCCTGAGCCCAGGGAACTGGCTCTGGCCAGAAAGTTTCTCGCAAACGGCGGCAGCCTCGCCGAAATGTGTCTCGCGTTGTTAAACCGAAACGAGTTTGTGTATGTTCCCTAAAGACGGCGGTTCTCATTTTCGACCGGCGGTCACGCGGCGCGACGTTTTGGCTCGGGCCGCACATGGATTCGGCGCAATGGCGTTGAGTTCCCTGCTCGATCCTCGGGCGTCGGCGGCACAGCGGGTAAATGCGCTGGCAGCCAAACCGCCTCATTTCGCGCCGAAAGCCAGGTCGGTCATTTTTCTGTTCATGGTCGGGGCGCCCAGTCATCTCGATACTTTCGATCCCAAGCCCGCGCTGGATAAGTACGACGGCCAACTGCTTCCGCCGAGCTACGGCACGGTGATCAGCGAGTTCACGAAGGGCGATACGCCGCTGCTGAAGAGTCCCTGGAAGTTTAAGAAATACGGTCAGTGCGGCAGGGAAGTCTCGTCCCTGTTTCCGCACATCGCGCAGCGCGTAGATGATCTTTGCTTTGTCCGTTCATTCTTCACCGAGAGTACAGTCCACGCGCCGGCCATGTACCAGGTCAACACCGGCAGAATCCTGATGGGCTACCCGAGTATGGGTTCGTGGATCACCTACGGATTGGGCAGCGAGAGCGAAAACCTGCCCGCCTATGTCGTAATGCCGCAGCCGGAAGGCACGCCCGAAGGTGGCGCCCCGTGCTGGGGAGCAGGGTTTCTGCCAGCTGTGTATCAGGGCACGGTGTTTCGCAGCGGACCGAGCCCGATCGTCAATCTGAATCCGCCCGCGGGCGTCACACCGGAGAGGCAGCGCCGCACACTCGATTTCCTGCAAAGCATGAATGAAATGGACACGCTGGACAGTGACACGGAGATGGCGGCCCGAATCAGTTCCTACGAACTCGCCTTCCGCATGCAGAGCCACGCACCGGAAGCGGTTGATATTTCGAAAGAGAACGACGCGACACGCAAACTCTACGGTCTGGATCAAAAGCACACGTCCGAATTCGGCACCCGCTGTCTCCTGGCGCGGCGTCTGGTGGAACGCGGAACCCGCTTCGTCCAGATCTATTCAGGCGGCGGCCCGGTTTCCGTTCAATGGGACGCCCACAGCAATCTTGTGGCAAACCACGAAAAGATGTGCGGTATGACCGATTTGCCGGTGGCCGGTCTGCTCACCGATCTGAAGCAGCGCGGTCTGCTCGATTCGACCCTGGTGATCTGGGGTGCCGAGTTCGGGAGGCTTCCCATGTCACAAGGCGGCAACGGCCGTGACCACAATCCACATGGCTTCACGATGTGGTTTGCAGGCGGCGGCGTCAAGCCGGGAATCACCATCGGCGAAACCGATGAGCTGGGATTGCGCGCTGTCGACCAACCTCACCATATGCGGGATTTCCACGCCACGATCCTGCACTTGCTCGGTCTCGAGCAGAACCGGCTTTGGTTTCTCCACAACGGCCGCAACGAAAAACTAACCGATTTTGGCGGCAATGTAATCCAGGATATGCTGGCTTGACACGCCGGAGGTGACTCTTGCAAACAGTAGCAGCCACGCCCCAATTCACTCCGCAGGTGGACACATCCACCCTCCTGCGGACTTTGCCACGCAACGTCGCGGTGGATGTGTACCGCGGCTTCGTCATGTTCCTGATGATGGCCGAGGTTCTGCAACTCGCCGAAGTCGCGGCAACTCACCCGGGGAATTGGTTCTGGGCCATTCTCGGCTACAATCAAACCCACGTGGAATGGGCCGGTTGCTCGCTGCACGACCTGATCCAGCCTTCGTTCTCATTCCTTGTGGGTGTCGCACTGCCGTATTCGATTGCCAGCCGCATGGCAAGAGGCGAGACCTTTGGAAAAATGTTCGCCCACACAGTCTGGCGCTCCATTCTGTTGACCGCTCTGGGCGTCTTCCTGCGTTCCACGCACTCTTCGATGACGAATTTCACGTTCGAAGATACGCTGAGCCAGATCGGGATGGGCTACTCGTTTCTGTTCCTGCTTGGGTTCTGCACTCCCCGGTGGCAATGGACCGCACTGGGCGCGATTTTGTTCGGCTACTGGCTGGCCTGGGCCCTGTATCCGGCTGCCGGCGCTGGCTTCGATTATCAGGCGGTCGGTGTGCCCCAGAACTGGGTCCACAACTTCACCGGGTTCGCCTCGCACTGGAATAAGAACAGCAACCTGGGCGCTGCGTTCGATCAGTGGTTCCTCAACCTGTTCCCGCGGGTGAAGCCATTCGGGTATAACAGCGGCGGCTATTTGACGCTCAGCTTTATTCCGACCCTCGGAACGATGATCGTGGGACTGATCGCAGGCCGCTGGTTGAGGGAGTCAGCACCCGCCATTCCGATGCGTAAGTTCATAATGGCTGGCGCGATTGGAGTTGGGGCCGGATTACTGTTGCACTTTACCGGGATCTGCCCGGTGGTGAAGCGCATCTGGACGCCGTCCTGGACACTATTCAGCGGAGGCGCCTGTTTTCTCCTGCTGGCCGCTTTCTCCTGGATACTCGACGTCAAGGGATGGCGAGCGTGGTCGCTTCCGTTGAAGGTCATCGGAGTAAATTCGATTGCGGCCTATCTGATCGCCCATCTTTGGGAAGGCTTCATGGTCAGTTCCTTCCGAATTCATCTGGGCCCCCAGACGTTTGCGATATTCGGCTCAGGGCTGGCGCCACTCCTGCAGGGTTCCGCGATACTGCTGACGTTCTGGCTGGTTTTGTATTGGATGTATCGCCGGAAGATCTTCCTGAGAATCTGAATTCGCGCTTACGGACGAACGGGATGGAGAACCACACCCCGTGATTTGTAATTTTCAATACACACCAACGGAACAACAAACGACCATTTCAATTTCGCCGGAGCTAAGATAAAGCGCATCACAGCGCTCACCAAGTAGACTTGCTCGCTTTCATTACGTGGAGGTGTTCTGTGCTTCAGCGCTCAATCTGCCGGGTTACCGTATCGGCTTTCTGGTTGTCTCTTTACGCGATAGCCCAAACCACAACTGGCTCCATCGTAGGGTCTGTCACCGATGCAACCGGCGCAGTTGTTCCGAGCGCTGCGGTAACCGTTACAAACATCGATACGGGGATCTCGACCAAGACCACGAGCGATACAACCGGCAACTACGTCGCCACCACGTTGCGCGAGGGACATTACAGGGTGACCGTGGAGGCGGCCGGCTTCAGGAGGTCCGAGCAGACAGGCCTCACGCTTAACGTGCAGGACCGCCTGGGTGTGAACGTCGTTCTCGAAGTAGGGCAGCTGGCCGACACGATCGAGGTTAATAGTACGGCGCCGGCGCTGCAGACTGACACCTCGTATCTGGGCCAGGTGGTGAACAGCCAGCAGATTGTGGACTTGCCTTTGAACGGCCGCTTCTTCACTCGCCTGGCGGTGCTCACCTCAGGCGCCACGCCGACCGCACCGGGTGCGCGCGATGAGCGGACCGGGGGCTTCAGCGTCAATGGCGTGCGGCCCTATCAGAACAGCTATCTGCTTGATGGAATCGACAACAACAGCCTCTCCGAAGACCTCACCAACGAAGCCAGTTTTGTGGTTGGCCCGCCCCCCGACGCTATTGCTGAGTTCCGGGTGCAGACCAACTCGATGAGCGCAGAGTTTGGACGGTCCGGTGGCGCAGTGATGAACGTGACAATCAAATCGGGCACGAATCAATTGCACGGCAGCGTGTATGAGTTCCTTCGCAACAGCAGCCTCGACGCGAAGAATTTCTTCGACCCGGCAACAGGCCCTACGCCGCCGTTCAAACAAAACCAGTTCGGCGCCGCCCTGGGCGGCCCACTGATGTTGCCTAAGTACAGCGGGAAGAACCGCACGTTCTTCTTCGCCGATTATCAGGGCACCCGGATACGCACGGCGCATACGTTCTTCGCAACCGTCGCCCCAACCCCGTGGCGGACGGGCAATTTCAGCGGATTCAGTACAGTGTTCGATCCGGACACCACCGTCGTGCAGGACGGCCAGGTGATTCGACAGCCTTTCGCCGGCAATCAGATTCCCGTCTCGCGTTTTGATCCGGCTTCCGCCAAACTCATCGCTGCGATGACTGCGCCGAATCTGCCTGGGTCGGTTTCTTTGACCGGCGTAGCGAACAACTACCTGAGCAATCCGGTGGAACCTGATACTACGGACCAGGGTGACGTGAGGGTGGATCACAGGCTTTCCGATAAGGACAGCTTCTTTGGGCGCTTCAGCATGTCGGACCAGTCGCTGTCTCCACCTGCCGCGTTGCCGCCACCTTTGTCAGCCGCCGCATTTTCCTCCGGCGACTGGACGAACAACACCCGCCAGGGAATGTTCAGCGAAACGCATATTTTCTCGTCGCGCGTGGTCAATGAGTTTCGTGCCGGTTATACGCGGCTGCGGACCGAGCGGCTGCAATTTAATTCCGGCGACAACCTCTCGGCGCAATTCGGTATTCCTGGCGTGCCGTTCGGCCCGAACAACGGCGGCCTTCCGCGCTTCTCAGTCAGTGGCCTCACCAATTTCGGCAGCGCGACTTACCAGCCAACGCGGGAATTCGAGAACCTCTTTGACTTCATCGAGACCCTGAGTGTGGTACGCGGGCGGCACACGTTAAAGTTCGGCGCTGAATGGAAGCCGCAGGTCAATTTCAGTATTCTGCAGCCTCCCACTCCGCGCGGAAGTCTGTCCTTCAACGGCAACTCGACTCGCGACGCCAACAATCGCGGGACCACCGGGCTGGGCTTTGCCGACTTCGCGCTGGGCAAACTGTCGAATGCGTCGCTGGCTTCCTTCATCAATGACACGTTCCAGCAGCCGGGCTATTTCTTCTATATGCAGGATGACTTCAAGGTCAACAGCCGCCTGACACTCAATCTGGGCGTGCGCTACGAATTCGTCTCGATGCCGAGAGAACGGCGCGACGGGGAAGCCAACTACAACATCGCGACCGGCATGCTCGACCTGCCCAAGGGGCGTAACGATCCGCTGCCGGCGAATTTTTTCCCGCAGATCACGGTGAACCGGAACGCGCCGCGTCAGCTGGTTCCTCAGGACCGCAATAACTTTTCGCCCCGCGTTGGCTTTGCTTTCAAGATGACCAACACGACCGTGCTCCGTGCTGGCTACGGCGTGTTCTATTCCTCTTATGAGGCCGGGCCGCTGAGTATTCCGAATCCAGGCAACAATCCACCCTTCTACGTGGCAGCGAACTTCCCCGCCGTGAGCTTTGCCACGCTCAACCCGGTGGTGAACCAACTCTCGCGTGGGTTCCCCGCGAACGCGTTCACCAGCCCTGCGGCAGCGTCTCTCTTTTCGCTGGACCCAAACTTCCGCGATCCGTATGTGCAGCACTGGAACTTTGGTATTCAGCAGGACCTCGGATTCAACACGGTTTGGGAGGTCTCCTACGCTGGATCGGCTGGCAAAAAGCTGTACGAATTCCGCAACGTGAATCAGGCTTTGCCGACCGCGGACCCGAACGCCGATGTGAATCCGCGGCGGCCGCGGCCTTTTCTTGGCAACGATCTCACGTACTGGTGCTCGTGCGGCAGCAGTTCCTATCACTCTCTGCAGACCAAGGTGGAGAAGCGTTTTTCCCACAACCTGAGCTTCCTCGCAGCTTACACCTGGGGTAAATCCATCGACGAACAATCGCAGGCGTCGCTCGGATTCGACAACAGCACCAGCGTCCGCAGCGAATACAATTACCGCTGGGAGAAAGGCCGGTCCGACTTTGACCAGAGACACAGGGTCGTCGCGAGCTACACGTTAGACTTACCCACCCGAAGCACATGGAAAGGCCCGGTCAAGGCCGCTTTGGGAGGGTGGCAATTGATCGGCATTAACTCCTTCACGACGGGCACGCCGTTCACCGTGCACGCCATGACGGACTTTTCCAACACCGGCGGCGACGCAAGACCGAACGTTGTCCTGAACGTTTCCACTGATCCGCCGGGAGGCCCAACACGGCAGCAATGGTTCAGCCCGGCAGCGTTCTCAAATCCGGTTAACGGGCAATTCGGCAGCGCAGGGCGTAACATTCTCACTGGCCCGAATAACGTTGGCATCGACATTTCGTTGTTCAAGAATATTCCGTTGCGCGAGCGGCTCCACCTGCAGTTCCGCTCGGAGTTCTTCAACCTGATCAATCACCCTAATTTCCGGGGATTGAACACGACCTACGACTCGTCGAACCCGGGTGAACTGACGGCGGCGGCCACATCCAGACAGATTCAATTTGCGTTGAAGCTTCTGTTTTGATCGACCGGCGCCAGGCGCAAGCCTATTCCGACGAGTTCCGTCGTAAGTTTCTGGAAGCGTATCAGGCTGGTGAAGGCAGTTTGCCCGAACTGGCAGCGCGGTTTCACGTCAGCGTGGGATGGGCGAAGCATATCTCTGCCGCGCTGACGCATACCGGTCAGATGGAGAGGCCCGCTGGCCGCAAACGAGGCCGGCGCAGTCGGGTCACTGCAGAGGCCCAGGAGTACCTGGCCGTCGCAGGTGAAGAAGCAGCCAGACCGGACCTTGGCGATGCTGCAGGAAGATCTGCAGCGGGAGTACGGGATCCAAATCGGGATCACGCAGTTATGGAAGATTCTGAACCGGATGGGGCTGCGGTTTAAGAAAAGTCGCTCCACGCTTCTGAACAGGACAGGGCGCGGGTTGCAGCTCAAA
>JAUZEU010000281.1 GCA_030838885.1 Bryobacterales bacterium
TCATAAACACGATGTGACGGCAACTGCCCCCTGAATCCTTTTGCCCGGAACATTTCCGGGACATGAATCCGTTCCGCCGATCGGTCGCATGGCGCGGACGATTTGTGAAATAATAACCCCAATCCGCATCTATGCATAACAGTCTTTCCGCGTGGGCAGCCGCGTCCTTGTTGCTGCTCTCCGCCTGCTCCATGGCCCCGTCCCGCCAAACGAAGGTTTATCAAGCCGGTGAAAAAGCCGCAGTCGACAAGCTGACTTATGCCGTGATCGACTCGCAAATTCATCCGCGCCTTGGTGACGATCCCAACAGTCCGCGAATCCCTGAAAATCGCTTCTACGCGGTTCAGGTCGCGATTTCCAACGGGGCCAGTACGGAGGCCACGGTTCCTTCCATGACCCTCATCGACGACTCCGGGAAGACTTATAATGAACTGGCCGACGGTTCAGGACTGCACCACTGGCTGGGCGTTGTCCGTCGGGTGGCTCCCGCCCAAACGGAGCGCGGTGAAGTTCTTTTCGATGCGCCGGCTGCCCACTACAGGCTCAAGCTGACAGACGATAGCGATAAAGACGATGTCTACATCGATCTTCCCCTGAGTTTCGTCCACGAGCAGATGGGAAGCGAGGCTGGAACGCCGGATCTCACCAACCCTGCAACAGGGGGAGTACCGGGAGTGATCACGCGCCCGGCTCAGAAGAAGTAAGATCAGGGTGTGGCAACGATAGTTCTTCACGCTGCGGCGGCGGTAGCTCTATCCTGGATGGTGTTTTGCACATCGGTGTGCGCCCAAACCAAACAACCTGCAGCCCCGGCTTTGACCGTATCCGGCGGGGTTATTTCACAATTCGAAGACGGGGCGGCGATCCCTTCCGGGCAAAAGCTCGTTTCCGGGGAGACCGCCTTCTTCCGTTTTTCGGCGCAGGGATTCAGGAAGTCGGAAGAGGGAAGAGTTCAGCTCACCGGCCATGCGCAGGCTTTCGATCCGGAGGGGAAACCCATCATGCCCGTGGAGGAAGTTGCAATTGCAACTTCCTTACGGGATGAGGACAAAGACTGGCAACCAGTGCTGCATTTCCAGTTTCAGGTGCCGCCTATCGCGCGGCCAGGCACTTACCGGATCCACTTTGAGGCGAGTGACGATCAAACGAAGAAGACCGCTACCGGCGAAACCACATTCGCCGTGGCGGGCCTGGATGTTCCGTCCAGCCCGACGCTCGTGATCCGCGGGCTCGGCTTCTACCGGACAGCGGATGATGAAACCCCACTTCGGGTGCCGGCTTACCGGTCCGGCGATATGGTGTGGATGAAGTTCAGCGCCACGGGATACAAGTACGGCGAACAGAACGCGGTCGATGTCAGTTACGACGTGTCGGTTACGACGGCCGAAGGAAAGCCTCTGTTTGCTCAGCAGGATGCTGCGGTGGAGCGAAGCCAGGCATTCTACCCACAGCCTTGGGTGCCGGGAGCGTTCAGCCTGACGCTGCAGCCGAACATGCGCCAGGATGAGTACAAGGTGGAGATTACGGCGCGCGATGGAGTGGGCAATCAGACTGCGAAGGCAACCGCGACTTTCCGGGTGGAGTAAGGCATCCCCTGGCGGCTGCCACTGTTAATACGGTGCCCCTGCATGAAGTTCGTGTGGCTCCTTCAGAATCCGGCAAACTTCCTGCGCGGCATTGTGCGCAGCCACCTTCTTCGAAGACCCTTCCGCCGTCACCGCGAGATCCTTGCCAACCCGCACTTCCATCACGAAAATCCGCGCGTGCCCTGGACCACCCTCGCCCAGCAACACATATTGTGGGCGCGGCAGATTCCGCTCCCGCACAATCCGCTCCAGTTCAGCCCTGAAATCATGTGGCGGCCCCGCGCCGGCCAGCTGCGCAAGTTCCTCGTCGCCCGGAATCGAGTACCGAAGCAGAATATTCCGCACCGCATCGGCACCGCCGTCCAGATAAACGGCAGCCAGCACGGCCTCCAGCGCATTCACCAGCAGGCGCTGCTTGGAGCGCCCGCCTGCAGTCTCCTCACCACGACCCAGATGAAGATATCGCCCCAGATCCAGCCGGTGCGCCGCCGCCAGCAGATGTGCGGCGCTTACCAGATGATTCTTCAGCAGGCTCAGCTGCCCTTCCGTGAAATCCTGAAAGCGGCTGAAGAGCCACTCGCTGACCAGCCAGCCCAACACCGAATCGCCCAGAAACTCCAGCCGTTCGTTGTCGAGCGCAGTCAATCCCTCATTCGCACTGGAACTGTGCGTCAGGGAGCGAACCAGCAGCGACCTGTCGGAAAATACGTGACCCAGAGCCCTCTCGAGCTCCCCCAGGTCGCCTGATATTCCTGTAGCTTGCAATGAGAAAGGAACCGCTGCTTACTTCTTGGTCGCGGCCTGTGCCCGGGCTTTATCTTTGTTCGCGATGTCCTTGATCTGGGCATTCGCGTTCGGCGCATTGGCGGCTTTGTCAAACCAGGGCACGGCCTGTTCGTATTTCTTCAGGTCGAGAAGGACGCGACCGCCGCGAATCAGATCCGTCGGATCAGAGTCCATTTCGGCCACCTTCTGGAAATTGGCTGTCACGTCATCCATCTTGTTGTGAAACGCAGCAACGATCCCCAGTGCCAGGTAACTCTGGCCCATGAAGTCATTCTTCACTTCGGTCCACTGCGCATCCGGCAACTGTGCGTTGGGCTTTTCGGCCGTCTTCAGGAGTTCCAGCGACTCATTGGCGTACTTTGCCGCCTTGGTCAGCTTCTCTTCTTTATCGAGGTCGTTCGATTTCGTAGTCGAGGCATAGAGCTTTGCAAGAAGAACCGTTGCCTGATAGTTTTTCGGATCCGCTTCAAGAGTCTGTTCGCCATAAACGATAGCCTTATCCGTATCGCCCTTTTGCATGTACGACTCCGCTTCGAGTTCCAGCGCAAACGACTTAAACTCGGTGTCGGCGAAGTTCTTGATCAGATCGTCTGCAGCCTTGATACGGCTGTCCGGGTCCTTCGCATCCATCACTGCCTGAATAGCCTGCCCTTCTTTGGCTGACTTTGGCTTGAGCTGCTTTTGAGCGAACACCTGCGTGCCAGCAAGCAACAGCAGTGCGACTGGGGTAAAACGCCTCATTTCGGCTTCTCCTGATTCCTGGGTATATTTTGCGATTCTTTGCGGGCGGCCTCAAGGGCACGGTCCGATGCTCCGGGAACCGCCAGCGCTTCCTGATAGTACTTCGCCGCCCTGCCCGGATCGTTGGCGGCTTTGGAAAGACGGGCCAGATAAACGTAACTCCACGCCTTCGTAAACGGGTCGGGGGATGCGCCCAGCGTCTTCTCAAACAGCTTGACCGCCGCATCCGGCTGGTTCTGCAACGCGGAAATCCGGGCGAGACCATACCATGCCTGCGCGTGCTCTTCGGCCGACCCCTTCTGCTCCAGCGACTTCAGAAACAGGTCGCGGGATTTGTCGAGCGACTTCGCGGAGTACAACGTTTCCGCTTCTTCCAGAGTCTTTGCTGCTGCCGAAAGCTCCGGCCCGGCAACCGCCACCTGCTGAGCCTTCCGCTGCAACTGGCCGGAATCAAACTTCACGGCGGAAATGCGTGCGGTTTCATGCTTCAGATCGATGGCGTTGATCATCTCTTCAGCGTAAAAGCGCATCCCCTGCTGCTGCTGCTCAAACACGGGAAGTTGTTCCGAAAAGAACTCCGTAAGCACGTACCCTTGCCGCATGGCCTGCTGAATACCCGCTCTGTTCTTATCCATCCGGCATTCCACCGCTTTGATCAGACTTTCATTGCTCAGCAGCACAAAGTCGTTCTTGTAGTTGTCTTCCAGCGGAGCAAGTTGCACCACGTCCAGCAGGGAGCGCTTCTGCTGCAAATCCATCCCGTACTTGATCATGATCGGGTCCAGTTCAAAGTGCAAATAAGCATGCCGGATATCGAACATCTTTGGCTCAGCCGAGGGCGTCACAATCACAAACGCATCGTCGCCATAGTTGCGCGTCTGCACCTGCTGCGGCGTGCCCAGCAGATCGATAAAGATCTGGAAACGACGCCCCAGGTAACCACCCGAAGGAACTCGCAAATAACCATCCACCTTCGTGGTCATGCCCAGCACAGGTGTATGGTATTTCTCGATTTCCTTGTCGTACACCGGGCGGGCGCGCCGCCATAACTCCTCCAGATTCGCCTGGCGGTAGAAGTCGATCAGCAGCGGTGTCAGACCCGCCAGCGCCTTCGCGTCGGGAGGGATTTCCACATCGCGCGTTCTCCATGCGAAATCCGGTGGCCCTGTGACAGAAAGAGCATAGGAGATGTACTGCGCAAGGTCCTGTACACCGGACTTCTTGCGCCCGTTCGTCTGCACAAAACGCTTCAGCTCCGGCAACGACGCGATGCTCTGCTGCGCCAGGTACTCCCGCAACTGCATCCGGAGCGGGCTGTTATCAGGCAGTTTAATCCCGTCATCGAAGCCTGCCGCATTGATGGCGGCGAGCACATAAAACAGGTTTTCGTTTGCGTCGAGCTGAAGGGCTTCCGCGCCAAACGTTCTGCTGGAAAACAGAAGGCAGAGGACGGCGGCGAACGCGCTGGCGGGGGGCAGAAATCGCTTCAAAATGCTTATGCCTGAAAGGGCTAATATACCATTGTTGGAAAGTGCCACCGGCCCCCCGTAACAAGCCTCGCATCATGATGGTCTCCTCTGAGGCAAGCCCCTGGGCGAAAAGCGGAGGACTGGCCGACGTAGTCGGCGCACTGCCCATCGCCCTCGCTCAATCAGGTCACCCCGTGGCTGTTGTTATTCCACGCTACATGCATGCCCAGGAGGCTCCGGCACAGCGCGTCCTCAGCGGGCTTCCCATCCTGCTGGGCTCTGCGAGCTATGACGTAAGCGTGTGGGAAATGAGTTCCGGTGGCGTCACAACGTATTTCATCGAAAATGCGGGATTATATGGGCGGGAAGGGCTCTACGGCGACCGCTATGGTGATTATGGTGACAACCATATTCGCTTCGCTCTTCTCTGCAAAGCCGCTCTCGAAATTTCACGGCTGCTTTTCCAGGCCGATATTTTCCATTGCCATGACTGGCAGGCCGGGCTAGTGCCCGTCTATCTAAAGACCTCGGCGGCTGTGGATCCGACCTTTCTGAACACGAAAACAATCACCACCATTCACAATCTGGGTTATCAGGGGATCTTCAAATCGGGCGTAATGCGCGATATCTCCCTTCCCGGCTGGCTCTACCGCTCCGATCTGCTCGAATTCTGGGGCGACATCAGCCTGCTGAAGGGTGGCCTGGTCTTTTCCGACGCCCTGACGACGGTGAGCCGCAAGTACGCCGAAGAGATCCAGACTCCGGAGTATGGCTTCGGCATGGATGGCCTGCTGCGCGCGCGCCGTGGGTCACTCACCGGCATCATCAACGGCGTGGATTATGACCGCTGGAACCCCCAGACGGATCCCGCCATCCCTGTTCACTACTCGGCATCAGATCTCGCCGGCAAACAGGCTTGCAAGCGCGAACTGCTACGCGAAATGGGTTTGCCGGAAGCCGCCATGAAGCGCCCCTTGCTGGGCATCGTTTCCCGCTTTGCCAGCCAGAAGGGATTCGACCTGATTGGCGATATCGCCTGGGATCTTTTCGAGGACGATGTTTCGCTTGTGGTGCTGGGGAACGGCGAATCCCGTTACGAAGAGATGTTCCAAACGCTGGTATCGCACTTTCCCGAGAAAGTTGCCCTGCAGATCGGCTACAACGACCGGCTGGCTCACCGCATCGAAGCCGGATCCGACATCTTCCTGATGCCCAGCCGTTACGAACCATGCGGGCTGAACCAGATCTACAGTCTGCGCTACGGAACCGTACCGGTGGTACGGGCGACAGGCGGCCTGGACGACACGATCAGCGATCTGCCGGGCTCACAGACCGGCTTTAAGTTCACCGACTACAATGGGAGAGCGCTGCTGGGCACCATTCGTGCGGCATGTGCGGCGTGGACGGACCGGAAGTGGTGGACAAGCATGATGATACGCGGAATGAGGCAGGATTTTTCATGGGCTGCTTCGGCGGCGGAGTACTCGCGGCTCTACAGCTTGTTGCATCCTTCGACGGCCTAAACGACTCTATATATTCAGACGAGGACAGACATGGCAGGACCAAATACACTTACTTTCACAGACGCCGGATGGGACACGGAAGTCCTTCAGTCCGACACACCCGTACTGGTCGACTTCTGGGCGACCTGGTGCGGACCTTGCCGCGCGATAGCGCCTTCAGTCGATGCGCTCGCCGACGAGTATGCCGGTAAAGTGAAGGTCGGCAAGCTCGATGTCGATTCGAACGGCGCCACGGCTATGCGGTATCAGGTGCGCGGTATCCCCACGCTTCTGATGATCAAAGGCGGCCAGGTGGTTGGCCAACTGGTAGGCGGCGCCAGCAAGAGCGCCATCCAGGAGCTGATCGACAAGAACGCGTAATTTCGCGAACAGCATATTCAGGAGCCCGGCCGGAGATGATCCGGACCGGGCTCTTTCTTTGTTCTGGGACAATTGAAGTGTATGGTGAGTGTTCAGATTTTTGGGGTAAAGAACTCCCAGGCGACCCGCGCCGCCGAACGGTTTTTTAAAGAGCGCCGCGTGGCCATTCACATGGTGGATCTGAAGCAAAAGCCCATGTCCCCGGGCGAGATCAAGCGGTTTGTGGAGCGCTTCGGTTTGAAGGGACTCCTGGACGTGGAAAGCGCGGCTTACGTCGATGCTGGGCTGAAATATCTGAAAGTCACCGACCTGGAATTGCTCGGCAAGATTGAACGGGAGCCGAAATTGCTAAAGCTACCCCTGATACGCGGCTCCAACAAGCTGGCGGTTGGCCAGGATGAAGAAGCCTGGAAAGCGATGCTGGCCGCCCCGGCAAAATAAAGCCAGGAGCTTCAGTTCCTGGTCTGCAGGGCCGAGCCACAGCCTGGCAGTTTTGCTGTCACCAATGTGACTCAGGGAAACTCGATAAGATCGTAGATTTCCTCATTGGTGAGGTCAAACGGTTGACCCGTCCAGGGAACAATCGGACTATCGAGACTCAGCCGCTTCCGGGGTGCGTGATTGTCCTGCAATTCGGTCACGTCCCAGTATCCCACTCAGCACTAATGGGCCGCCGCAGGAGCCGCCCCGCGCCGCGGCCGCTTCATTACAAGCACCAGCGGCGTCAGGCAAAGCGCCCCTAAAGCCATCGCCGAAATCACATCGATATACGCCAGCGTGGTCGCCTGCCCGGCCACAATCCGCTGCACCATCGCATAAGCCCGCATCTTCGCCACATCCGGAGGGATGCCCTGCCCCGAAAAAGTCTGCGTCAACCCGGCAATCCGCTGATCGAACGCCGGATTCCCTGCCGTAGTATGCGCACTCAGGTAAACCTGATGCTTCTGCGCAAACCGCTGCAAAAATGTTCCCAGCAGCGAGATCCCAATACCGCCGCCAAGATTCCGAAAGAGATTCGTCATCCCCGATATCTGATTGCTCTTATTCGGCGGCATTCCCACATAAGACAGCGTATTGATCGGGATAAAAATGAACGCCAGCCCCATCGTCTGATACACGCGAAGCATCGCGGCCGTACGGAAATCCATACCGGCGTTCAGAATCGTCATGTGATACAAAGCTGCGGCTGTTCCCATGAAACCGACCGCAACCAGCAGGCGCGGATCCACGCGTGACACCAACTGCCCCACAATCGGCATCATGAAGATCAGCACCATCGCCCCCGCTGACAGCGCACGCCCTGCATTCTGCGCGCTGTATCCCATCTGAATCTGCAGGAATTGCGGGATCAGAACCGTGGTTCCAAAGAGCACCATCCCCAGCACAAACATCATGAACACCGCCGTCGCGAAGTTGCGCTGGCGCAGCAGCCGGACATCCAGAATCGGATTCGCATGCTTCCACTCATGCACCGCAAACCAGATCAGCGTCACCACACAAATTGCCGTGAGCGTGCGAATCAGGTCGCTCGAAAACCAGTCTGCCTCCTGCCCCTTGTCGAAGACGATCTGCAAACATCCGATCCCCACGGTAATCAGGCCCAGACCCAGGTAATCGATCGGGTTTTGGCGCATTCGGGCGCCCTCGATTTTGATATACGGCGGATCTTCCACAATCTTTTGCGTGAGGAAAAGCGAGATCACCCCGATCGGGATGTTGATGTAAAAGATCCAGCGCCAGCTATAGTTGTCGGTGATCCAGCCCCCCAGGGTCGGCCCGATAGCCGGTGCGAGCACAATTGCCATCCCGTAGACCGCAAACGCCATCCCGCGCTTTTCCAGCGAAAACGTATCCGCCAGAATGGACTGCTCGCTGGTGGCAAGTCCGCCGCCGCCAAGCCCCTGCAGCACGCGGAAGAACACCAGCATTCCCAGCGAAGGCGCGAACCCGCAGAGAAATGAACTGGCCGTGAACAGCACCACGCAAGTCATGTAAAAGCGCTTGCGCCCCACCATCACGGAAAGCCAGGCGCTGATGGGCAGAACGATAGCGTTTGCCACCAGATAGCTGGTGAGCACCCAGGTAGCTTCATCCTGCGTCGCCGAGAGTCCCCCGGCGATATGGGGCAGCGCCACGTTCGCAATGGAAGTGTCCAGCACTTCCATAAACGTGGCAAGCGTCACTGTCAAGGCAATGACCCAGGGATTATATTTCGGCCGCCAGACCGGCGCGGTGGAGGTCATTCGCTAGCCAATCTCACAAATGCAAGTGCCTGCTTGCATGTTCTCATGCCGTACAGACGCCATTCAGAAAAAGATCGATACAGGTGGCGAGATAGGCCTCCCGCGAATAGCCCGGCGGGAAAATCCCGCGGCGCAGCACGGCGGCAAAAATCATGCCGGTGAAGGCGTCCACGGCAGGCGTAAGATCGACGCTCGGCCGAATCACGCCACGGCGCTGGCCCTCCGCCAGA
>JAUZEU010000291.1 GCA_030838885.1 Bryobacterales bacterium
GCGAAGCTTGCCGCCGATCGCGACCAGCAGCTCTCGAAACTGGGTCTCATCCCTGAACTGGACGTGAAGCTTTCGCAAAGCAAGGCCAAACAGCTGGAGTTCCGCAACCAGCTCGAAGAGAAGAGGCTAGGCATCATTCACCAGTCGGTGGAAGCCCAGCTCGCGGCCCAAAAGGTCAAGATTGACCAGCTCAAGGCCGTATATGCGCTCAAGCAGCAGCAGGTGGATCAATTGCGCGTGCGCGCCGGCGTCGCCGGAATGCTGCAGCAGCTCGGAAACGCAACATCGGCTGCCAGCAATGCACCACCCCTCGAATCTGGGCAGAACGTAACCGCAGGCGCTATCCTGGCAAAGGTTGCCCAACAGGACAAGCTGAAGGCTCAGGTCAAGATCACGGAGACTGAGGCGAAGGACATCGCGATCGGGCAGCCCGCATCCATCGATACACGCAACGGCATCATCCCGGGCCGTGTGACCCGCATCGATCCCTCGGCCGTGAACGGGACGGTTCTGGTGGATGTCGCGCTCACCGGCCCACTTCCACAGGGCGCGCGGCCCGATCTGAGCGTGGACGGCACCATTGATATCGAACGGTTGAATGATGTCGTGTATGTCGGCCGACCTACCGTGGGTCAGCCCAACAGCACGGTGACAATGTTCCGATTCGACCCGGATGGCAAGACGGCAACCCGCGTCACAGTAAAGCTTGGTCGGGCGAGTGTGAACTCCATTGAAGTTCTGGGTGGGCTGTCTGTGGGCGATAAGGTAATTCTTTCGGATATGAGCCAGCAGGATTCGCATGACCGAATCCGGTTGAATTAAATACAGATCGGTTGCGAACGGACGGCCCAGTCGGCCGTCTGTAGCTCAAAGGAGATTGTAAATGGAAGCTTCCACAAACGGCGCTGTCTACGCGGACAAGGATTCGCTGATCCACCTGGATGGGGTCACGAAAGTATTCGTTACCGATGAGGTGGAGACGCACGCGCTTGCGGGCATTCACCTGAATATTCGAAGGGGCGAGTACGTCTCGATCGCCGGTCCTTCGGGCTGCGGCAAATCAACACTGCTGGCAATTTTGGGGCTGCTCGACACCCCGAGTGGTGGCTCCTACACGCTCAACAGCCAGCCAGTGGCAAACCTCAAGATGCAGGAGCGCGCCCGCATTCGGAACCGTGAGATTGGCTTCATCTTTCAGGCATTTAATCTGATAGGCGATCTGAACGTGTACGAGAATGTCGAACTGCCGCTGACCTACCGTGGAATGCCTTCATCGGAACGCAGGAAGAACGTGATCGAGGCGCTGGAGAAGGTCGGGATGTCGCACCGGGTGAAGCACTACCCCTCGCAACTGTCGGGCGGTCAGCAGCAGCGCGTAGCGGTGGCTCGTGCTTTAGCCGGAAGCCCGTCCGTGCTGCTCGCGGACGAACCCACCGGAAATCTCGACTCTGTGAACGGTGAGGCTGTCATGGGTCTCCTGAAGGAACTGCACCGCAACGGCGCGACGATCGTCATGGTGACGCACGACCCGCGCTATGCGAGCTTCGCCGACCACACGATTCACATGTTCGATGGCCGCATAGTGGAGGAGAGTTCCGGCAACGGCGCTGCCGCAGCGAGCCACTAAGCGGGCGGTCAATGGAATCTCTCCTCAAAGACATCCGCTACGGATATCGCACGCTGCTGCGGAATCCGGGGTTCACAGCCGTCGCGGTTCTTTCCCTGGCATTCGGAATCGGCGCCAACACCGCTATCTTCAGCTTTATTAACACGGTGTTGCTGAGGACTCTGCCGGTACATGAACCCAGCCGGCTGGTCATCTTTGGGGAAGGGCGCGGACGCGGCATCTACGATGGCCCTCCTGACGGTTCAATGGAAATGTTCGGCTGGGAACAATACCATAACTTCCGCAAACAAAACCAGGTTTTCGAAGATGTTCTCGCCATCAACACGCTGCCGGCGCGGCTTTATCTCACCATTTCGGGAGAAAACCCGACCGGCGTGCCGGAACCGGCGCAGGCGAACCTTGTAAGCGGAAATTACTTCGATGTACTTGGCGTCAGGCCGGTTGCGGGCCGCTTCTTCGATGCATCCGCCGACAACGCCGTGGGGGCAACCCCCTACGTCGTTCTGAATGACGGCTTTTGGGAGCGGCGCTTCCATCGATCCCCTTCCGTGCTCGGACAGCCAGTTCGGATCGGCGACCGGGCTTACACGATCATCGGCGTGGCCCCGCGCGGTTTCTTTGGAACACGGGTTGGGGAATCGCCGGACCTGTGGCTGCCGGTATCGATGCAGGATCAGATGCCGGGCTCGCGTGGTCTGCTGAAAGAACCCCTGCTGCAGTTCATGTACCTCATCGGCAGGCTGAAACCAGGCGTCACTATGCAGCAGGCTGAAGCGAACGTGAATGTTCTTTATCAGCAAATGCTGCCCGGTGAGCTGGGCTCAGAAAATACACCGGTGAACATCGCCAATCTGAAGCGCGCCAAAATCCAGCTCACTCCAGGTGACAAGGGGCTCTCGGGCGGGTTGCGCAGGAATTACGAAACCCCTCTGCAGATTCTGATGGTGGTGGTCGCGCTGGTGTTGTTGATCGCCTGCGCGAACGTGGCTAACCTGTTGTTGGTGCTCTCCGCCAAACGCCGCAAAGAATTCGCACTTCGGGTTGCACTCGGTGCGGCGGGCGGCAGGGTCATCCGTCAGTTACTGACCGAAAGCCTGTTGCTTTCCGGCGCGGGCGGACTTCTCGGGATTCTGTTCGCGTCTGCTGGCGGGAAACTGCTGGTACACCTGATTTCCACCGGACCCCGCGCCCTGCCAATCGATTTCTCTCTCGACCAGAGCGTTCTCGCTTTCACCATATGCCTTTCTGTACTCACTGGTTTTCTGTTTGGTATTGCGCCAGCCTGGCGGGCCAGCCGTGCGGACCTCAACTCCTCGCTCAAGGAAGGCAAGAGCAGCATGGCATCACCTTCCAAAGTCACGTTTGGTCGCATGCTGGTAGCCGGCCAGGTGGCGCTGTCTCTGGGCCTGCTGGTAACTGCGGGGCTGCTGCTGCACAGCTTCAGTAATCTCATCTCGATTGAGACCGGCTTTGAACGCCAGAATGTTCTGCTGTTCAAACTCGACACGGAGTCTTCCGGATACGGCCGCGACCAGAGTCTGTTAAGTGTCTACCGCCAGACAGAAGACCGGATTGCGCACCTGCCTGGAGTGAACGCTGAGGGCGTCAGCCTGCTTTCATTCAACGAAGGCCGTCGCCAAAGCAGTTTTGCGGCTCCAGGGGTCAGTCTACCCGATCACGACCGCATCAGCAGTGAGAACTTCGTCAGCCCCGGGTATTTTTCGGTGCTGCACATTCCGATTGTCATGGGACGCAACCTCGCGGCAACGGACACAGCCGCTTCGCCCCTGGTGACGGTAGTGAGCGAGACGTTTGCCAAAAAAGTCTTCGGCAACCCATCCAACGCGCTCGGCCGCACGTTTACCTTCGACGGGGAAAAGAAGCCCGTGCAAATTGTCGGCATCGCCCGGGACATAAAGTCGCAAACCGTGCGGGATAAAGACCTGCGTATGAGCTATCGTTCTGTTTATCAGGTGCCCGACTACATGAACACACTTGCGGTGAGGGTCACTGGTGAACCGGCGCAGGTGGCCGCTGCCGTACGGCAGGCGCTGGTCTCGACGGCGCGTAACATTCCCATCCGCTGGACTACTACGCTGGCCGATGAAGTGAGCGATTCGCTCGTCCGCGAACGCGCCATCGCGCAACTCTCGACCTTCTTCGCTGTGCTGGCTCTGGCTCTTTCGGCAATCGGTCTGTACGGAACGATTTCCTTCGCCGTGGCCCGGCGTACCAGTGAGATCGGCATTCGTATGGCGCTCGGAGCGGAGCGCGTAGGA
>JAUZEU010000313.1 GCA_030838885.1 Bryobacterales bacterium
ATTGAGCCGAGGTAGAGCGTATTCGGATTTAGCAGGAAGACCGCGGTAGCGGCAGTTGCAGCTGTCGCGTCGTCGAACACGCGGAGCATGGAGGCGAACAGGAACGTACCGGCCAGAGCCATACAGATCGCCGATGGAATGGCGCCGGCCAGACCCGTCCGCCACATCTCCATGTTCCGAACAAGCGGCATCATCAGGAGATGCGGCAAGGGCAGCCATGTGGTGCCCAGCTGAACCCATCCCGGCGTGCGCGAATCGAACACGCGCCTCGCGATATTGAGGTGCGCCTCGGCGTCACCCGAATACAGCGTCGCCCCGGTCTTATAGAAGTACGCTGCGGCCGCAGCCATCACCGCCAGACACACAAGGAAGCACAGAGCGGTGACGCTAGAACGTCGTGAATTCTTTGAATTCTTTGAAGCGACCATCAATCTCACTGCGGGTCAGAGTCCGGAACCGGTCGACACCGAACCGCTCGCAACAGTAGCTGCCCATCACGGAGCCGTAGATCACGGCGCGTCGGATCTCATTGTGGTCTACATCAGGGCTCTTGAAGTCGATGCCCTGGCCAGCCAGATAGCCCATGAAGCCGCCCGCGAAGCAATCTCCCGCACCAGTGGGATCAAAGACATCTTCCAGCAAATAACCAGGCACCATGAAGTGCCCGTCGCGACGCCAGAGAATCGCGCCATGCTCGCCGCGCTTGATGACGAGCGTATCAGGGCCCATCTCCATGATCTTCGCAGCGGCCCTGGTCAGATTGTACTCGCCTGACAGCATGCGCGCTTCGCCGTCGTTGATGAGCAGGAAATCCCACTCGGCGATGGTCTCCAGCAGTTCCTTGCGGAAGTCGGCGATCCAGTAGTTCATTGTGTCGCCGCCAACCAGGCGCACCGACCCATTCATCTGCGCTTTCACGGCGCGCTGCAGTGCCGGTTGAATATTGCCCAGCAACAGATACGGCATCGACTTATATGAGTCCGGCAACTTCGGATTAAAATTGGCGAAGACATTCAGTTCGGTCACGAGCGTCTCGCGATCGTTCATGTCCGGCGAATATTTGCCCGCCCAAAAGAACGACTTTCCGGGAACACGCTCAAGACCGGCGAGGTCGATGCCGCGCGAGAGCAGCAGGTCCGTGTCCTTCTGCGCGAAGTCCTCTCCGACAACCGCAACAATCTTCGGCTGCGTGAAAAAGCTGGCAGAAAGCGCGATATAAGTGCAGGCTCCGCCGAGCATACGATCGACTTTTCCATGCGGGGTTTCAACTCCGTCATAAGCGACAGAGCCAACTACGACCATTGACATCCTTTTGATTGTAGCCGGGGCACCTTCATTTACCTCGCAAGGCCGGAGTGCATGCGCGGCCCCGGTTCCTGCAGGGCCAGAATCTCCGCTTCAGCAGCCAGTAACTGTTCCCAGCGTGCGTTCGCGTTGGACCGGCCGGCAATCTTTTGGGCGAGGCGCAGGAATACCTTGTAGTGACCCATCTCCGAGGAAAACAGCGCCTTGTAGAGCGCGCCCAACTCCGCGTCGCCGCCGTCTTCGAGCGCGACTGTCGCCAGCACGCCGAACCGTTCACAGGAGCGCACCTCGATGAGCGCAGAGACGAGCACGCGATCGAGCGGTTCTTCCTGTCCACCGAGCCGAACCAGTGTCCGAAGCGACTTTGCGTAGGCGTTACGGTGCCCACGTTCGAGACGTCCACCGCGTCTTGTCAGAATGCGTGTTACCTGCGCCAGGTGCGCCGCTTCGTCGCGAGCTACTCCGGTCATGGTTTCGATCCAGCCGGGCATCCACTCGCCCGGCCAGCGCGTGAGCAGTTCGATAGCGTTTTGGGCGGCCTTCTTTTCGAGAAACGCGTGGTCGATCAGCAGAGCGATGGGATCGGCCAGCGCCGCCCGTGCCCACTCGGGCGGGGTGCGCGAGTGAACGGGCAGAGCTTCGGCTTTGTCGAGTACGGACGGAGTCACACTACCCAAGTTAACGCAGCACTCAGGAGCGCCGTGCGAGCGCGGGCGGCGTGGTCCGGAGTCGGAGAATGGGACGTATGCTCGGGATGGAGAGGGCCACTGGTATATTGAGGCGCCTCCGGTCGCAAAGTTAGTGACGAATACCGCACAGTATCAGGCGGCACAGAGCGCGATTGCAGGGAAATTGAACACCCTGTATTTTTCGCCCCATTCTGTTGGCAGTTATTCACACTTTCAACCTAAAATTAGTGTTATGTACAAAGTCTTCAGGTTATCTTTACTCAGCGCATTCTTAGTGCCTGGATTATTAGCCCAGTCCGAAGCAGGAGCGGCCCTCAACGGTACCGTTACCGATCCCACTGGCAGTGCCGTCCCCTCCGCCAAAGTGACAGTGAAGCGCCCGTCAACGGGTTTTTCGCGGTCTATGGATTCAACCGGCGCCGGCCTTTACAGCTTCAATCATCTGCCAGTAGGCGAATATGAACTGACGGTCGAAAAGACTGGTTTCAAGACCCTCAGTCAGCAGGGAATCAATCTCACAGTGGGTGCGAGCGTTACAATCGACGTGAGTCTGCAGGTCGGCTCCGCATCAGAGACAGTGTCGGTCACCAGCGATGCTCCGGTGGTGGAGACCACCACCTCGACCGCAGCCACCACGGTAGACGAGCAGTCCATTGTGGGTTTGCCGGTAAACGGGCGCAACTTCATCGACTTTACGGTGCTGACACCGGGCGTGGTCAGAGACCCGACCCGGGGAGGCGATCTCTCCTTCGGGGGGCAGCGCGGAACCAACAATTCGCTCCTGGTCGACGGCGCGGATTCCAACAACCTCTTCTATGGCCAGGCGACCGGAAGGACCGGCTTTCGCCCCTATGCCTTCAGTGAGGACGCGGTTCAGGAGTTTCAGGTCAACACCAACTCGTTTCCCGCCGAAGTAGGACGCGCCAGCGGCGGTGTGATCAACGTGATTACCCGAAGCGGCGCCAACGAGTTCCATGGTACCGCATTTGAGTTCTTCCGCGACAAAGGAATGAACGCGAACACGTTCATAAACAACCGCATTGGGGCGAGGAAGAACCCCTATCACTTCAACCAATTCGGCGGAACCCTGGGCGGGCGGCTGATTCGGGACAAGCTGTTCTTCTTTCTGAGTTACGACGGGCAGCGCAATGCGCAGTCGCAGATCGTGGCCCCAAACACGCCTGTGCCTGTCAGTCTGCTGAGCACATTCGGCAAGTATCTGACCCCATACATTATCGGGCTGAACAACAATGTCGGCCTGGTGAAGGTGGACTGGAATGCCACCCAGAAAGACCGTGTGACCGTTCGTTACAACCTGAGCCGCTACACCGGTGTGAACCAGGAGTCCTTTGGCACGAACGTAGCGGAAGAACACTCGGGTAACAACGAAGTGAACACGGACAATGTGGCTGCAGCCTGGACGCGTGTGGTGAGCCCCAACAGCTTGCTGGAGGTGCGTTTCAACTTTGTGCAGGATAAGGAGCCAGGTTACGCAAACACAAGCGGCCCTGAGGTCAACATCATCAACGGCGTGCTGTTTGGAGCCAATAACTTCAGCCCCCGCTTTACGAACGGCTATGCCTATCAGCCTGTAGCAAACTGGACCTTTGTTCACGAGCGCCACACCT
>JAUZEU010000314.1 GCA_030838885.1 Bryobacterales bacterium
AGAGAGATGCAATTCCACGACCTGGACGGATGTCATGATCGCCCAAAGCCCCAACGACACACCGTAGCTCGAGGGCGTTGTTTCCGATAACCCGGTACCGATCACGAAAGCTTGTCGTGGAGGCTGATTTTTCACTAAATTCGAAAACGTCACAGCCGTCCGAAAACTCCGGCGTGTGCGCTCGCCGCCGAGGGTCCGTGTGCACTGCAACACGGCAGCCGCGTTAAACCCGAGTGGCGCAGGATCCTGCGTAAGTCTTTGCAGCGGGCAAGACGTACAGGAGATCTCCCGGTTCTTGTGCATGTTGTCTCTCAGCTTGGGCGGGTTCTAGTCAACGCGCGCAAGTGCAATGGGAGCGTCTTTCCCCACTGCTGGACAGCAAGACGTCCGTAAAGGCCATAAACCGGCGTCGCGTATGCCGATCGTATCGGTGGATTCCCCAGCCCCGAGTTCTGCATCCTTATCCCGACAAACGCTTCGATGCTCTCCATCATCCTCGCCTCGCTTGTCTTCAGGATTCGAGGCCGAGAATCGGTGTGTCCAGCGCCCGGGCAGCGCGCGCCGGATCAAAATATTCCCTCAGGAACACGATCTTGCCGTCCGCAGCACGCAGGAAGACCACATAATCCTGGCGATACACACGGCCCGTAGACTTAATGAGGCCCTCCCCCTTAACTTCGGCGACCGCGCCCTGCGGATCGGCTAAGGCATATACCTTGAGGTCGAAGAAGCGGAACTTCTCCACAGCACCGACGAACCATGTTGCGTGACGGACCGCTTCCTCCCGCCCCGACAGTTGCGCCGGATGGCCAAGCGAAGGCGCATAAGCGAGTTCCCACAAAATGTTGTCAGCGATCAGCGTCTGCCATCGCGCACTGTCGTCGACGAGCGTCTCGATGTGTTGCTGCAATAGGTCGGAAGCGATGGTCATCTCATTGTCCTCGTTGTTGGACAGGCGGCACTCCATGATACTTCTTGTTGGCCATCCGGCTGCAGCGCGGGTGAAGCTGGATTCGGATTCGCAGTAGCGAATGTGGCATCAAGACGCCGGCTGGCATTGATGCCGGCACCTTTGGATAGATCGGCCAATCTGTTTGCCCGCAGCTCTGAGCGTAAGCAACCTAAAATCGAGCTGATTGGCGGGTTTCAAATTTATTTGGTCCAATCTGTGTACGCGCCACATTCCAGAACGTTAACACCGCGCGGGTATCATGGCCAGATAAAACGCCCCATCCCGCCGATATGCCAAGGTTGAACCGACGGTCCGGTTCTCTCGCCCGAACTCCTGCCACAGACGGGTCCGCACAACGAAGATAGTAGCGGCCGACTCGGGGCGCAATGCTGGTGGAGGATCATATCAGGCGAAAAGCGCAGAGCGGATTCCCTTGTTCGGCCCATTCGGGCTGGCCGCTCAACTGGGAGTGCAGGAATACGCTCGGGAAAGAAAGTTTCGCGAGCGTATTCGGGGCTGGCTCAAACTGGTACAACTCTACTGGCCCGAGTGCCCGGCAGCGGTGTCGCGCGGCGGTGATGCACTCGAACTGGCACACAGTTCAGCAATACAAGCGAGATCCGGAATACTGGTATCAATGGCATCCATGGTTCGGCTCGTCTCTTCGGGTCCATCGCCGGGATGCCGATGGAAGAGTAAACAGCTTCTCTGTGAATTACCCGATGGGACCATTGCCGGTCTGCCGGATTGCCAAGGCTTTCCATTGGCCGTTTTTCAATCCCAGTCCAACAGAGTCCGGCGCCGTGCAGTCTTTGACCGACGCGGCGTTTGCGCGGGTTGTGGTGGGGAAGCTGCGCGGGCCCACAGGGAGTCTGCCCCCGTTTTATCAGATCGTGATCAGGATCAGTTATCGCGGTGGCACGGCGGTTAATTCGTTTGATGTAACTCACCGCGCACTTACGGTAGCCCGAAACTCTATTGAGCCGCTCGTTGTTCCTTGATTTATAAGTTGCGTGGGAAGGCGATTTGTGAAGACCGAAGTTCGGATCCGGTCGCGTTTGCAGGAGGACTGGTGCCGAACTGGTTTCATCCCGAAGGACACGTCACGCCGGAGGTGGAGTGTCTGGATCGGATGTGCCTGAACGGTTACATCAGTGACGTTGCGGGCTGGTGACGTGCGCGAGGTGCAGTTGGGAAGCCGATTCCTTCACCGGTAATACTGCGGCGCCGGCGGTGGTCGAAGAGTACCACCGGATGTTGCTATTGAGAGCCGCCGATTTAGTGCCCAAAAATCAGGTTAACGGCTCCGACCCGGGGCGCAGAATACTCCAACCCCGCCACCTTATTCGTTCCCCCGACTGGAACGGGGAAGTACACATATCCGGCGACGGCGCGGTTTGTACGGCCTTTCGGAAGGGCGAGACGCTGCAATTTTGTCTCAAGCGCTCGCGGGTCAGGCCCGGAATTATATTTGGATAGCCCAAAGACTTCATACGGCGCTCCCTGAGTTGGGGGACGCCGGCCAAGTTCCGGTCGCGCCTGGCCCCATACGGAAGCGACCTCTTCCGGATTTGCCGGGCGACTCGTCCCACCGGACGCTCTTTTCAGCGCAAAGTCGAGCGACTGAATCTCAATCTCATGGCCGGACTTCGGATACACCGCGACTTCCATCACGATGTATCTCTTGGTGACGTCTGACGTGAGCAGCTTTGCTGCCTGCTTCGGCGGAACTATGGATGCCGCGATGATTGCACTGTTCGTTTCTCCATGTGCCTGATACTGAGAGCCTGAATCCCGAGGGGGCACACCTGTCCCGTCCGCATAGACGAGCGAAATGGCGACAGAACTTGCAACGAGGAGACCGCGGAAGATCATACGCAGATTCTACTCGTTTCGCAGAAGGTATTTGGCCGGCGAAGTGTTTACGTGCGGTCCACGTGAGACTCTTGGTCGACAACCATCGCCCATCAGATATGCCTGCAATCCGCGGACTGAAGCGCGTTTATCGTTACTGATCCAGTGAGATCTCCCAGAAGGCGACTTGCGGCCAGTGTGGGCAGGCTGCGGGAACTCAGCGACCGTAATGCCCAACTGTCGTGGCGCGACCCTCCAGGCTCGAAATGCCTGTGCATTGCCTTCCGCACTTTCTTAACGCTGCTATCCTGACAATTGACCACGTTCCGGTTCGCCGCAGGAAGAACGGAACACAATTGATGCAGCATTTTTCCGAACTCAATCTTTGCTCCGCGTTGCGGAACAACCTCGATAAGAACGAATTCGTCACTCCAACGCCAGTCCAGGCGCAGACTATTCCGCCACTCATGGAAGGGCGCGACGTCGTGGCGACCGCGCAGACTGGCACAGGCAAGACTCTGGCGTTCTCGATTCCGGTGATTGAAGCTCTCGCCGCCGTTCCCCGCACCAAAACAATAAAAGTCCTTATCCTTAGCCCCACACGCG
>JAUZEU010000331.1 GCA_030838885.1 Bryobacterales bacterium
CACATGTTCTCAAGATGATAGTATTCACGTTCGCGCATGACGCGGTGCGCTTCCCAGAATTTTTGCCGTTCGAACATTTTCGCGACCGGGGGGTCGAAGCCGATGGCGTCGATTCCCATCACCATGACGCCACGATCCAGAATGTGGTGCACGCCCTCTTTCGTCATCCCGGGGTGGTCGGTTAAATAGCTCTTCTCAAACCGCCGTTTGGCGGCATCGGTTCGAAGCAGAACGATATCGCGTGGCTTGATACGGTAACCACCCAATCTGCGCTCGGCCTCTTCGAGATCCGGCACTGTGATCTCGTCGCCTGGCGCTTTTTGTGTCAAGTCGAGAACCACACCATCTCCAAAACAATATTCGATCGGGATTCCCTCGGCGCGGGGTGCGTCGGGTTTGACGTGGCCCCAGGAATCGATATGAGTACCGATGTGATCGCCGGTGACGATCATGCAATGGTTTGTAATCTCATCCACTCCAAACTTGTCCGTGCCAATGCTGATCGCCATCTCGCGATGCGTTTCCATTTCTACGATCGCCGGTTTGGCTACGTTGGGATACGTCATCATCCCTTTGTAGACCTCCATACTCAGGTCAATGATTCTCATTTGCCCGCCCATCCCCCATCCACGTGAATCGACTGCCCTGTAAGATAGCTGGCCTCCTCGGAGGCGAAGAATGCAACTGCCGTTCCGATCTCCCGGCACTCGCCGGACCGTGCCATCGAGATCTGCGCAAGAACCGTGTCGCGCGCGCCCGGAACGCTCCGGATCCAGGTGGTCATATCCGTTTCAATGTAACCGGGGTGTACGCAGTTGACGCGAATACCCATGGGCGTGACTTCAGCGGACATGTTACGGGTCAGCGCTTCGAGCCCGAGTTTGGTTGGCGCATAATGCGTGCGCCCCGGAAGAACCTTCGCTGCCTGGATGGAACCGATATGAACGATCGCTCCCTTTCGTCCTGCCGCAATGGCGCGCCGGCAGAACACCTGCGAGCAGAGCCAGGGACCACGCAGATTGATATCCACCAGGTGGGTCCACTGATCGTCCGTAAGTTCGAGAAAGGGCACAATGGTTTCAATGCCGGCGTTGTTTATGAGAATGTCAGCCGGACCGAGGTCTTTCTCCATACGATCAAACATCGCCTCAACATCGACGCGTTTTGAAACGTCACCCTGAATCGTTACCGCGCGTCGGCCCTTGTCGCGAACAATGCGGGCTGTCTTTTCAGCTTCCTCGGGATTTGAAACGTAATTAACGACGACATCCGCACCTTCCTCGGCCAGTACTTCAGCTATGCCGCGTCCGATACCTCGGCTGGCGCCGGTCACAACGGCGATTTTCCCCTTAAGTTTCATCATTCGTTCCAGGTAACTCCCTTTTTAATGAGTGCGACCAACAGCGTACTTACTTCTTCGGGAGAGCAAAGATATAGTAACCTTGCGAGTCCGGCTTCGCCGGTTTGTAGGCCAATGTTTCCTTTGCGCCTGAGGCAGCGGCGAAGAAGGCAATGTATTCGCGCCCGGCCACTTCGTAAACCGCAGGGATGCCATCGGGATTCGCATCCAGTTCGGTTTCCCAGAGCGTCTTGCCCGTCTCTTTGTCGAGCGCCTGCACCATGCGGTCGGGGCCTGTTCCAAGGATAATGAGCCCACCTGCAGTGACGACCGGGCCATTGCGTATAAACGCGGAACTGCCCGTGTCTTTGATACCCATTGCTGCCAGACCTGGTGTCGTTCCAATTGGCCTCCGCCACTTGATTGTTCCGGTATTAAGATCGTAAGCGACCAGCGACGACCATGGCGGACTGAATGCAATCAGACCATTGCTGGCCCGCAGGATGTTGCCAAACGGACCGTAGAAGCGCGTCTGCCCGGCAGGCGGTGGGGCTACGGGTGCCCTTCCCCGCCCTGATCCTGCCTGCGCGGGGCCTGCCGCAGGGTTGCTGAGATATGCGGCGAGAGCCTCCACATGAGCGGGCGTCAGCGTGCCCTCGGAAAAGGAAGGCATCTCGCCTTTACCGCTTCTCACGGCCGCGATGAAGCGGTCCAGTGCCATCTCCCGGGGATAGGGAATCCGTTCGCGATCCGGCCCATGACACGCGACGCAGTTCTGCATGTAGAGCGTGTAACCAATCTGCTCAGGCCGGCTTCCGGCCGCTGCTTGCTGCGCAGGCGGCGTTTCGGACATCTTGTGAATAGCCGGGGCGTCATAAGCGCGGACGTAGAGCATTCCGGTGGTGGGATCCGCCGCGGTGCTGCCCCAATTCGCGCCACCCATCTCGCCAGGCACCGCGATCTGATTCCGGTTGTACGCAGGCGGTGTAAAGATCCCCTGGTTGGAGGCGTTCGCGACTAGGCTGCGCAGTCTCTCTCTTTCCTCGGGCTCAAGATAAGGATTGATATCATCGACGCCGAACTTCTGGCGCGCGAATGGCGGCGGCGCCGTCGGAAAGGGCTGCGTGGGCCACGAGTGTTCACCCGGCATATCCGACTGCGGCACGGGACGCTCCTCAATGGGCCACAATGGTTTGCCCGTGACGCGGTCAAAGACGTACAGGAATCCAAACTTGGTAGCTTGCGCGATGACATCGACGTTCTTACCATCATGCTTGACGGTCAGCAGTTTGGGCGCAGCGGTGGGGTCGTAATCCCAAAGATCGTGATGAACGAACTGGAAATGCCAGAGACGCTTTCCGGTGCGCGCGTCGAGCGCAAGAAGGCAATCACCAAAGAGGTTGCTGCCG
>JAUZEU010000366.1 GCA_030838885.1 Bryobacterales bacterium
GCAGTTGTCTGTGCTGCTGGCGCAGATGAACGAGGGCCGAGCGGGTTTAAGGCAGGTGGAAGAGGCCCGGTTCAATGAGGATGAGAAGTGGATTGCGTTTTATGATGCGCAGTTCAGCTCGGAGAAGGCGCGGTTGAATGTATTGAAGCACACAGGGGAGTTGACGGCGGCTTTGCGGTAGACGTTGGTGCGGTAGCATCTTGACATCATCGCATCACTTCGCTATTATTTTGTTCGTGAGAACCACGGTTGATTTAGACAACGACATACTCGAGGTTGCCCGGCATCTGTCGCAGGAGCGCTCGCAGAGTTTGGGCCGGGTGCTTTCAGATCTTGTGCGTGAGGGATTGCGCCCGGCGGCAAAAGTTGCCTATGGGCGGGGTGGAATCCCTGTTCTACCCCGTAAGCCCAATGCACGGCCTGTTACGTCTCAAATGGTGAAGGATCTTCTGGAAACAGACAACTGAGGCGGATGGCCGTTTTACTGGATGTAAATGTGCTCATCGCTTTGGTGGACGAGGATCATGTCGGTTACGACATCGTACAGGAATGGTTCTTACGGCGGCAATCCGACGGATGGGCCACATGTCCGATCACGGAAAATGGAATGATCAGGGTCTTGTCGCAACCCGCTTATGCAAGTGGGCAGCGGCGGCCTTCGGAAGTTCTTGACGTACTTGCGGAGCTCAAGAGCAAGTTCCGCAGTTCGCATGAATTCTGGGCGGATGACATTTCTCTTACGGACGACTCAGTGTTCGATACATTTTTGATCGCTGGTGCCAGGCAGATCACGGATGTTTATCTGCTCGGATTGGCTTCCCACCACAAAGGAACATTCGCCAGTTTTGACCGTTCTCTGACATGGCGCGCGGTTCGTGGTGCGAGTGCGGATCTGGTGGAACAACTGCCTTCCAACTCTGAGTCGCGGCTGCATTAGTCCGGTTCGGGTAGAGCGATGGACGAGGCGCCGGGGCGGGGTTGGGGCTTCAGGCGTGCGCCGACGAGGACTGGTTCCGCTCCGTCTTCGTTGTCTTTTCCGCGACGCTTCAACTTTCTCGAGATCAGGTGTTTCAGGTCGTCGAGCAGCTTCATACTCAAAATTTTAGCGCTGTTTCAGGGCGGCTAACCCACCGGCGAGTTGAATGCCGGGGACGTTAAAGTACCTGAGATAGTCTTCATCAGTTCCTTTGAAGGCGGCGTGGTCTGCCCGAAGTTTGACCGGGATGGGTGCGGCGGCGGCGGCGAATTCGGTCCATACGCTCGCGGCGGTGCCGACTCCGATCAATTCGATTGTCTGGCTCAGGTATTTGTTGTGAAGCCAGGCGAGCGCGGTGAGGATGTCCTGCAGCCGCAGCTGGTCATCACTGTGATTGAAGGCGTCGAAGTGTTTGCCGGAGTGGTCGCGGGTGTTGAAGAGTTCGATGGTCATGACCGGGCGTCCGGGTGGCACATCAGTGGCGGGGCCGCCGATGACGAGGGCGGGAGTTCCCTTCCCTTCCGTAAGTTTGTAGGGGACGCGGTCGTGTACGTTGGGGCGGCTGAGGGCGGTTGCGTCACTGATCACTTCGGTTGGCCACTCGGTTCCGAGGACTCGCGTTAGAGCCTGTTTCGGATCCGCCGCGGGAGTTCGCTTTTTCCACTGTTCAAAGATTTGGTTATATGTGAGCGCGTTTTCCGGCACGGGGCGGCCGAACAGGGCGAGCATGTCCTGGAGTTTGGGAACTTCGGCGTCTTTTTCTTTGAGTCCGGTGGCGTCCGGAGTGTGCAGGATATGCTTGCCGAAGAACCGGTACACGTGCTCGCGGTTTGCCTTGTTGAAGTTGTGCGGCGCGTCGAGCATCGCAGTTTCCAGGTTCTCCGGCTTGCCGTAAAGTTCGTAGATCTTTTTGATCGCGGGATACTCGTCGGTTGACGTGTTGCGGGTCCAATCGCCGGTAGCCGCCACCAGGATCATGGGTTTGGGTGCGATCATCGCGGCTATCTCGACGTTGTTTGTACCGGCGCGCAGGCCGGGGGCATTCTCGCAGACGTCGCCACCCTGCATGATGGCGGAGACCATATTCACGGGCGCGAAGTACTGGACGCGATCATCTACGGCGGCGAGCAGAAGCGTCTGGGTTGCACCGCCGGATGCGCCTGTCATGGCGACGCGATTGGGATCCACGTCCTCAAGTGAAGTGATGAAATCCACCGCGCGGATGGCGTTCCAGAGTTGCAAAGCGACGGGGCCGAAGGACCATAGCTTTTCGGCGGGAGTGCCGAAGGCGTGCGGTGTCTGGACGGTGTCGTTGTAACCCACCATGTCCCACGCGAAGACTACGTAGCCCTGGCGGGCGAGGTTGGAGCCTAACTGCGGACCTGAGTAGAGCGGCTGATTTTCGAGCCTTCCATACACCCAGTGGCCATGCGGGTTCAGTACTGCGGGGTGTTTGCCGGTGGCATTGAGTGGCCGGTAGAGGTTGCCGCCCAGAAAGTACCCCGGCATGGTCTCGATCAGAACCTTTTCGATGATGGCGTCTTTCGTTTTGATGCGGCCGAAGATTTGCGCGTGCAGGGGATTCCGGGCAGGCATGGGGTCCAGCCCCGCCGAGGTCAGGATCTGGCGGCGGAGCTGTACCTTGCGCTGCTCCCAGGCTTCCCGCGACTTATAGACCGGCATGGTGAAGTGCGTGTCGGTATTGGGCAGGTCAGTAAGTCTTGAGTCATTGGCTGGGACAACCGCAGAAACCTGGGCTGCGAGCATAGGAAGAAGCATGAGGCCGACGAGCATGCCTGACACTTTATCGTACGAGGCTACCTAAGAAGATCCTCGAGCTGGATTTTGGTGCCGGTCTTTTCGTCGCGGTACTTCACGATTACAGGCGTATAGATGGAGATGCCCCAGTCTTTGCCTGGTCCGCTGGTGACGGCGCGGGATCCGGCTACGAGCACGGCGCCTTGGGGGATGATGAGAGGCTGGTCGTCTGTGGCGCGATACACCTCGCCGCGCACGAGGTCGTAAACGGGCGTGGAGCGATTCAGAATCGTACCGGTGCCGAGCACGGCCTTTGTCTTCACGACAGTGCCTTCGTAGACGCCACAGTTACCGCCGATCAGGACGTCGTCTTCTATGATGACGGGCAACGCGCCCACGGGTTCCAGCACTCCGCCGATCTGTGACGCAGCGGAAATGTGGCAATTGCGCCCCACCTGCGCGCAGCTTCCGATGAGGGCGTGGGAATCGACCATCGTGCCATCATTCACATACGCGCCCGCGTTGATGTACATGGGTGGCATGCAGGTGACGCCCTTGCCGATGAAGCAGCCGTCGCGAATACTGGAGCCCCCGGGGACGATGCGCACGCCGTCAGCGGGACTGAACTTATGGACAGGGTAAGTGGACTTGTCGAGGAAGGGCTGACGATTCGGATCGATGGACATATCCACGACCGAGCCGATACGGAAGCCAAGCAGGATGCCTTTCTTGACCCAGCCGTTCACGCGCCAGCCGCTGGCCTGAGATGGATCCGGTTCCGCGGCGCGAATCTCGCCGGCATTCAGCGCTTCGCGGAAGCGGGTGAAAAGCGCGAAGTGTTCGGGAGTGTAAGAGTCCGGTTTGTTGTCGAAAAGTTGTTCGATAACCTGCTGCAAGTTAAACGGCCTCCACAGCGGCCAGAAGACCGGCTTCCGTCAGGACTTGTTCGATCCTGTTACGGCTGGCCTCGGTGGGCGGCACCATCGGCAGACGCCAAACGGCTTCCAGCAAGCCCATCTGGTGCATGGCCCATTTCACCGGGCCGGGATTGGATTCCACGAAGTTGACCTGCATGAGTGGCAGATAGCGGCGCTGCAGTTCGCGTCCGCCGGCAAAGTCGCCCTGATTGGCGCGGCGGGCAAGTTCGGTCATGATGCGGGGAATCTGGTTTGAGACTACAGAGATGATGCCGCAGCCGCCAAGGGCGATCAGCGGGATAGTGACGGCGTCATCGCCGGACAGGATATTGAAGCGCTCCGGCATGCGGTAGACGACTTCCGCCATCTGGGAGATATTGCCCGAGGCTTCTTTTACGCCGACAATGTTTTCGATTTCGGCGAGTCGCGCGAGTGTAACGGGCTCCACGTTGACGCTGGTTCGGCCCTGTACGTTGTAGACAACGATGGGCAGCGCGACGGCTTCCGCGATGGCCTTGTAATGCTGATAGAGGCCTTCCTGGGTGGGCTTGTTGTAGTACGGAGTTACGGAGAGGATGCCATCAGCACCAACCGCCTTGCATTCGCGGGCCAGTTCAATGACTTCGTGCGTGTTGTAACCGCCTGCTCCCGCGAGAACGGGCACTTTTCCTTTGGACTCTTCGACTGTGATGCCAACTACGCGGAGGTGTTCTTCGCGTGTGAGTGTGGGGCTTTCACCAGTTGTGCCGCAGGGCACAAGAAAATCGATTCCATGTTCGATCTGACGGCGCACTAGGTTGCGCAGAGTCGCTTCGTCAAGAGAACCATTTGTTTGGAACGGTGTAACCATGGCCGTGCCGCATCCCGTAAACATGTACCACCTCCAGAGTAAGTTAGATCTTTAAAACAGTATGTCGCCGAATTCGTGAAAACCTTTTTTGCCCGCGATCCATTCGGCTGCCTTGACTGCACCGAGGGCAAAGCCTTCACGATTCCGGGCGGTGTGCCGCAGAGTAATTGTATCGGCAGCGGAATCGAAGCCGATCTCATGCGTGCCCGCGATGCTGCCTGCACGGTTGGAGCCAGTGTCCACGGGGCCGTTGTAGCCGGCTTTGCGCATTTCCTCGACCAGTTTCAGGAGCGTTCCGGAAGGCGCGTCTTTTTTGGCCGAGTGATGAATTTCCCAGGCCCATGCTTCATATTCCGGGGCACCGGAAAGGAGCTTCGCGGCTTCGGCTACGATGCGGAAGAACGCGTTGACGCCGACAGAGTAATTGGGGCTCCAGATAAGACCGACGCCCGCCTTTTCGACGACGGCTCGCACGTGGTCGATCTGATCGAGCCAGCCGGTGGTTCCTATAACAAGGTTGACGCCAAGGGCGGCGATCCGCTCTATGTTGCCAACGGCAGCTGAGGGGATGGAGAAGTCGATTGCAACGTCGATGGTTTGAAAGTTCCGGGCAGTAATGCCTTCGAAGTTCGCGTTGTTGAACTCATCGAGCCTGAGGGCGACCTCATGGCCGCGCTCCACGGCGAAGCGCTCGATCATGCGGCCCATTTTGCCGTAGCCGACGATTGCGATTTTCACTATTCGAATACCTCAGGATCCAGTTCGCGGAAGAACTCGGTGTGAAGGGCTTCGACGGCACTCCGGAGATCTTTCTCGGCGACGATTACGCTGAGGTTCAGGAGAGATGCGCCCTGAGAGATCATCCTGATATTCAGCTCACGCAGGGCATTGAAAACCATCGCGGCCACGCCTGGAGTGTAGCGAATGTTCTCTCCTACCAGACAAACAATGGCCTGTTCCGGTTCGGTGGAGACTTGAGAGAACTCATTCAGCTCTTCGGCGATGCGGGCAAGGTGTGTTGTGTTGTCAATGGTGAGAGAAACGCTGACCTCACTGGTGGCGATCATGTCGACCGAAGTTTCATAGCGATCGAACACTTCGAAGATACGGCGAAGGAAGCCGTGCGCCATGAACATGCGGCTGGAATGGATATTCACCAGCGTGATCTTTCGTTTGCATGCGATGGACTTGACCGCATTCTTACAGGGAACGGCCTGGCTGACGATCAGCGTTCCGGGCACGTCTGGACGCCTGGAATTGAGAATGAGGACGGGGATGTTGCGTTCGACAGCCGGGATAACCGTGGCCGGGTGCAGTACCTTTGCGCCGAAGTAAGCCAGTTCGGCGGCTTCCGCAAATGAAATTGTCTTCACCCTGTGACCGCCGGTGAGGATAGTCGGGTCGGCTGTGAGCATGCCGTCGACATCGGTCCAGATCTGGATTTCTTCCGCGTGAATGCCGGCGCCTACGATGGAAGCCGTAAAGTCCGAGCCGCCACGTCCCAGGGTAGAGGTGACGCCGTCTTCGGTGGAACCGATAAAGCCGCCCATCACGACCACCTTCTCTGCCGCGAGAGCAGGGACGACGGCATCGAGGCGGCTGTACGTTTCGGGATATATGGGTGCGGCCTGGGTGTGGCGCCGGTCTGTAACGATAACTTTTCGGGCATCGAGGTGCACGGCGGGCAGACCGAAGTACCCGAATGCGAGCGCCACTATGTAACTCGACAGGCGCTCGCCGTAACTGGAGATCGCGTCTATCGAACGTGGGGTTAGTTCCCCGATTACTGCTATGCCTTTAACTAACTCCGTGAGTTCTTCAAAATGCTCGTCAAGCCACCGGTCGAGTTCGGCGCGGTGGGCGAGCGGAGTGACCTGCCGGGCTTCACGGGAATGGAAGTCCCGAAGGTCATGAATCTGGCGAATGTACTCGTCGCGCTTGCCTGCAATGGCGGTGTTGGCGATTGCGAGTAGTTTGTTGGTCGTCTTGCCCATGGCGGAGACAACCACGACGGGATTGCGATCGGCCCGTGCTTTGACTATTCCGGCTACTCGTTCAATGGCCTGGGCGGATTCTACGGAGGATCCGCCAAACTTCATTACGATCATTTAGCGCAGCAGCCCTTCCGATTCCATGAGTTCAGCGTTCAGCACTGCTGCACCGGCGGCGCCACGAATGGTGTTGTGACCGAGCGCGACGAACTTCCAGTCGAAGACCGGGCAGGGGCGCAGACGCCCGACGAAGGTGGCCATGCCGCGATCGCGCTCGGCGTCTTTGCGGGGCTGAGGACGGTCCGCCTCCGGCATGTACTGCACGGGGCGTTTTGGCGCGCTCGGCAGACTGCGCTGCTGCGGAACGGCGTAGAACGTTTCGAAGGCGTTGCGGAGATCGGCTTCGGTGGGCTTTGACGAGAACTCCACGGAGACTGTAACGGTGTGCCCGTCAACCACGGCAACGCGATTGCAATGCGCGCTGACTTTGGCCGCGAGCGGCTCAATATGGTCACCGGCAAAAGTGCCCATGATCTTCTGGGTCTCTTCCTGCATCTTCTCTTCTTCGTTCCCGATGTAGGGGATCACGTTGCCAAGAATGTCCATGGAGGGGACGCCTGGGTAGCCCGCGCCGGATACGGCCTGCAGGGTGGTGGTGACGATCTTCGTGATGCCGAACTGGGCAAGCGGCGCAAGACCCATGGTGAGCACGATGGTGGAGCAGTTCGGGTTCGTGACGATCTGCCCTTTCCAGCCGCGGAGCGCCTGCTGGCCGGGGATGAGCTTCAGGTGATCGGCATTGATCTCGGGTACCAGCAGGGGCACATCTTTATCCATGCGGTGGTTGCGGGAGTTCGAAACCACGACGTGGCCGGCCTTTGCAAAAGCCTGCTCGATCTCGGTGGCGACGGAGGCGTCCATGGCTGAGAACAGAAGCTTCGGGGCACTGCCCGGCTTCGCTTCGTCGACCGTCAGCCTCGCGGCGGACTCGGGCGCATTGCCTCCCAGATGCCATTTTGCAGCTTCTGTGTAGCGCTTACCTGCGGAGCGTTCACTCGCGCCAAGCCAGGCGAGTTCAAACAACGGATGACCGTCGAGAAACTTGATGAAATGCTGGCCCACCATACCGGTGGCGCCGAGGATACCGACTTCGATTTTGCTCATTGTGCGAGTAACTGCCTGATTATTTTTTGATAGAGGTCAACTGCTTCGAGTAACTCTTTTTTCGGAACACGTTCATCGAGCGTATGTGCGACGTGAATGGTTCCGGGGCCAAGTAATAACGGTTGGCCCCACTTACCGCCGAATGCCGGGATGTCTGTGGTGTACGCGACTACGGTGGTGGGCAAGCCTTCCACAGCGGTCAGTCGCAGCGCGGGAATTTCGAGAACAAAGTTCAGTTCGGCAAGGTCGCCGACTGCTTTTTCGAGTGCTTCGCGGGTAGGGCCGGAATCGGACACAAGGCGGATGAAGATTTCAGCTCGCGCTTCGTCGGGAATGACATTGGGCGCACGGCCTCCGTGGATGGTGCCGATGTTCATGGTGCTGGGGCCCAGGACGGGGTCTACCGGGAGCTCCACTTTGCGAATCGCATCCAGGGCGTCGAGTAACTTCTCAATCGCGGATACACCCAATTCCGGATAAGCCGAGTGCGCCATCTTTCCGCGCCCCACCACTTCGTAACGGAGAGCACCCTTGGAGCCAAGCGCAAGTTGGTTGCTGGTTGGTTCACCGTTGATGATGTATTTCGAGCCACGCGGGTTGGCCGCGGCATGATAAGCGCCCGCGCTGTTGCGCTCTTCTCCGACCACGAAAAGCAAGCCAATATTACGGACACCTTCGGCCAGCAAACGCTCGGCCGCAACCAGCATCGATGCGATGATGCCCTTGGTGTCACACGCGCCGCGGCCCCAAATGAATTCATCGTCCTCACGAGAAGGGATGAACGGCGGAACGGTGTCCATATGGGTGGAGAGGGTGACATGGGGTTCGCCGAAGCTGGCGAAAACGTTCCAGCGGTTCGGTTCCACTTCGGTCTTTTCGACGCAGCCCTGGTAATCGGCACAGAGCCGATCCAGATAAGCAAACAGATATTTCCCGACCTCTGCTTCGTCGGGAGTTACCGAGGGGATATCGATCAATTCTCGCGTCAGCGCAAAGACGTGCATAAAGTTGCCCAGTCTGTAGAGATGGCGCTGCAGGAGAGTGAGAAGACGAAGAGTTCACTATCCCGATAGCGCTCCACCCAGGGCCGGATTGCCCTGAATGACAGTGGCGGAGATTTAACCCACGCCCCCAACCGACGAGACCGATCCGTCTCAGCGATTTCGGCGAAAGACCCCTGACAAGCGCGCTACCCGTGATCGCGGGAACCGCGTGCGCCTGCTAATGGCCGCCGCACCTCTACCAGAAAAACCGATGATAACACAGGGAGTGTTTTTCTACATTGATCACTACTTGCGGCTGGCCCCTGCTCGCCCGTACTCAACCCGATCCGCTTCGTCACCCGACTGTAACCCCCTCGTTAATCTCTGATAACATTCGACTGCCAGCATGGGCGGATAAGGGGTGTCCTCGGATGAAACAATTTAGAGTAGTATCTATTGCCACGTGTTTTCTGCTGGCTTCGTCTCTCCACGCGCAGTTCGATACAGCAGAGGTGCTCGGCACGGTTCGGGATGCTACAGGGGGTGCGGTTGCCAAAGCTTCTGTCAGTCTGCTCAACCAAAACACTGGCATTCAGGCAAGAACTTCCACCGACGAAAGCGGAAACTATAACTTCTTCAACGTGAAGGTGGGCGCTTACACGGTTACCGTTGAGGCGCCGGGGTTTTCCAAAGTTTCCACGTCGGACGTGCAGGTTGCGGTCAATGCCCGGCAGCGGGTGGATCTGGCTCTGCAGGTGGGTTCGGTTACGGAGTCCGTGCAGGTGACCGGGGCCGCGGCTACGCTCGAGACCGACATTAGTGAGCATGGACAGGTGGTGAGTTCCGAACAAGTAGTGGGGTTGCCGCTGAATGGACGCAACTATTCAGATCTGGCGCTACTCGCGACGAACGTACATAAGTCAGTGCTGGCTACCGCACCTATCACCAGTACGCCGCGCGAAGGCGCGTTCAATGCGAACGGCATGCGAAGCACTTACAACAATTTCCTGCTGGATGGGATGGATAACAATGCTTATTCGACCAGCAACCAGGGCTTTTCCAATCAGGTAGCGCAGCCGTCACCCGATGCGGTGCAGGAATTCAAAGTCATTACGAGTAACTTCAGCGCGGAGTACGGGCGCGTGGGCGGGGCGGTAGTGAACGTGGTGATGCGGTCAGGGACAAATCAAATCCACGGCACGGCTTATGACTTTGTGCGCAATACCAAGCTGAACGCGCTCGGTTATTTCTTCGGTACCCCGCCCATAGCGAAGCCTACATTGCAGCGGAACCAGTTTGGCCTCACGGTCGGCGGCCCTATCGTGAAGAACAAGATTTTCTACTTTGCGGATTACGAGGGCTTCCGCAACTTACAAAAGGTAGTAAACATTGATTCGATTCCCACGCTGAACGACCGGCAGGGCATTCTGCCCGTCATGGTGGTGAATCCCGCCAACGGCACTGTCTATCCGGCGGGCACGAAGATTCCTCTTACCTCGTTTGCGTCAAAGGTGCTGAACGATCTGCCAGCCCCGACCAGCGGCGCGCGCAGCTCGAATTACCAGATTTTGCAGCTGACGCGCGATTACAGCGATAAGTATGATGCCAAAGTGGACGGAGTTATCAACAACACGATGACCGCATTTCTACGCTTCAGCCAGCGGAAAGACAATCAGTATTACCAACCGGATATCGCCGGCCCTTCGGGTGGCAACGGCAATGGCAACATCCGTGTGTTGAACCAGAGCGCGGCTGTGGGTTACACATGGACTGCTACGCCGACTTCAGTGATCGAAGCGCGTCTCGGTTTCACACACCTGACCGGTGGCAAATTCCCGCCGTTCCTGGGCGGACCGAGCGAACTGGATCTTTATGGAGTTACGGGATTGCCCACTGCGCCTTATCTGACGGGCGGGCTGAACACGCAGACAATCGGCGGCTTTAATACACTGGGGCGGCAGGCAACGAATCCGCAGTTTCAGAATCCGACAACGTGGAATCCGAAGGTGAATTACTCGTGGAACAAGGGCCGTCATGCGATCAAGGCGGGCGTGGAGATGACGATCATCCACACAGAGGTGATGGATATTAATCCTCCCTACGGGCTGAACCAGTACACCAGCGGCTTCAGCAAGCCGACATGCGCGCAACTGGGCCAGTCGGCAGGCTGCAGTATCCCAGGCGACTCCGCGGCCACGACCAGCTACAATCTTGCGGATTTCTACTTCGGGCTGCCGACGCAGGTTTCGCTGGCGCCGTTCCTGGTCGGTAACTACAGGCAGCGGCAATATTTCGCCTATTTACAGGACGATTATCGAGTTAACAACAAGCTCACGCTGAACCTGGGCATGCGTTGGGAGTTTGCGACGCCACGCTGGGAACGGGATAATGTGCTGACAAACTTCGATCCGGCTACGAACACGCTGGTGCAGGCGAAGAATGGAAGTTTGTTTGACCGCACGCGGGTGAATCCGGATTACAACAACTGGGGACCGCGTATCGGGCTGGCTTACAGCGTGGATCCTAAAACGGTGTTTCGCGGCGGATATGGCATCAGTTACGTTCATCTGAACCGGCTGGGCAGCGCGGATGAGTTGGGCATCAACTTCCCGCAGGTGGTTCTGGCGGTGATCAATCAGAGTATTCCGGCCGGCAGCACGAGCCTGCCCTCCTCCTTCATCACCGCGCCAAACTTCCCGGCAGGCCTGCTGGACCCCTCGAAGTTCAATACAGCGAACGCGAACATTGCTTATATTCCGAAAGACACGAAGTGGCCGATGGTGCAGACCTGGTTCTTCAGCGTGCAGCGCGAACTGATGCGCAATACGGTGCTGGAAGTGGGTTATTCGGGCAATCACAGCACCCGGCTGCCGATTATTGCGGATTATAATCAGGCCACTCCCAATGCATCTACGGCGACTTGCAACGCTTCGGTGCAGACTGGTTGCCTGGGCACGCAGGCGCGGCGTCCGAATCCGACTTATGGGTCAATTACGTGGGTAGACCCGGCCGGTTCGGAAAGTTATAACAGCCTGTTTGTTCGGTTTGAGCACCGCCTGACGCACGGGCTGTATTTCCTGAATTCGTTTACGTGGTCGAAGGCGCTGGGGAATTCCGAGCAGGCACTGGAGAACGCGGGCACCGGGAACACTGTGGCTAATCCGCAGAATATTTATAACCTGGCGGGGGAACGGGGTCCTTCGAGCTTCGACGTGAAACTGAACAATGTTACTTCGTTTGTGTATCAACTGCCGTTTGGCAAGGGGCGCGCTTATGGAGCAGCATGGAATCCGGTTGTGGATGCGGCACTGGGCGGGTGGGAAATTACCACCATCAACACGGCCAACAGCGGGTTGCCTGTGAACATTCAATACACGCCTAACGGCAATCTCGATCCCACGGGACGCATTAATGACTTTCGCGGGCTGTCGGTGATTCGTCCTAATCTGATTGGTAACCCGATGGTGGGTGCGGCAAACGATCCTACCGGAACACCGTTTTTCTTTAACCGTGCGGCTTTCCAGATTCCGACCGATCCGAGCCATCCGTTCGGGAATTTGGGGCGAAATTCCTTGCGCGGGCCGGATTTCTGGCAATGGGATTTCTCGGTGAATAAGACGTTTCGGATTCCTTACCGAGAGGGTATGGGGGTTCAGTTCCGGTCGGAGTTTTTCAACATTCTGAATCATACGAACTTTGGGATTCCGAATCCGAATGTTTCGGGGGCAAGTTTTGGCCAGATTACGAATACGTATCCGGCGCGGCAGATTCAGTTTGCTTTGAAGTTGTTGTTTTAGAAGGGGAGAAGAACTCAAGGCAACGGAAATGATCCTGGACAAAGGGCGCACGCAGTAGTCTGTTGAAGACACAGGTGCAACTGCTCGCGTCAGAAGCGATTCGTCACCGGGAAGACGCGGCCGGGGGTCCGCGTGTCCCACACCCTCGCTGATCCGGAATGATTTTTATCGGAGTGGATCTGGGCTGAGTGAACGGGGCTACGGGCCTCGCCTCGCTGGAGTTCCGCAATGGCCTCACTGCGGCTTCGCGCTCTGAGCCTTGCCGCGCAGCATTCTGACGTACTGGCGTGGATTGCGGATCAAGTGGGCGATGGTCCCGCGATGCTCGCTATCGATGCGCCCACTATCATCCGGAACGCGGCCGGTCAGCGGCCCGGTGAACGCCTGCTGAACGCCGGGTTTCGGAAGTACGGGCTGGGGGTGTCATCCGGCGAATCCTGGACGGCCTTTTGCGGAGAAGACAACCGCGTTCTCGCAGGCCTTCGAGACCTCTGGCTTCCGGCACGCAGCAGAGATAACACCGCAAACGCCCGGCCGGTATACCGGTTGGGCTATAACAAGGGCTCCGTCGCAGAACGGGCCGTGCAGCTCAAGCGACTCCGGCAGTACCTTTACTCCCTGAAGGATTGCGAACAGCCCTGCGTGCTGGCTAAGCTGCCGGCTATCCCGGCGGGTGGGATTGCCCGGAAGCGTCGAAGACCGACTCGACGCTATTTTGTGCGCCTACACCGGCGCGCACTGCTGGTTCCTGGGGGAGTACGCGGAACAGTGTGTTCGGGGATATGGAATCCGGATTTCTCATCACACCAACCATTAATTCCTCTTATACATCCTGCTAACAAAATAAATTTGCTTAATCAGTGAGCGGCTTCTCATAATGGTCATGGAGTACCTTCCAACTATGAACAATCGCGTCTGGATCTTCGATACGACGCTCCGGGACGGTGAACAGTCGCCCGGTTGCAGCATGAACGTACCCGAGAAGCTGCGTATGGCGGCAAAGCTGGTGGAGCTTGGCGTAGATATCCTCGAAGCCGGGTTTCCCATCGCCTCCCAAGGCGATTTCGAAGCTGTGGACGCTGTGAGTCGTGAGTTTCCATGGGCGCAGGTTGCCGCGCTGGCGCGTTGCACCAGGCTCGATGTCGAGCGTGCTGCCGGAGCGCTTTCCAAAGCACGGCGCCCGCGGATTCACACGTTTATCGCGACGAGCGATATTCACCTGAAGTACAAACTGAAAAAGAGCCGCCAGCAGGTTTTAGACGATGCCTGCGCGGCGGTCGAACTCGCCCGCTCTTTTGTGGACGATGTGGAATTCTCAGCCGAAGACGGCGCACGCACCGATCCGGACTATCTCGAGCAGGTCTCGCGCGCTGTAGTCGCCGCTGGTGCAAGGACGGTCAACATTCCCGACACGGTCGGCTACTCGACCCCCGAGGAGTACGGCGAGATCATCGGCCGTGTGGTGAAGGCCCTCGGCGATACCGCAGTGGTCAGCGTGCATTGCCATGACGATCTCGGGCTTGCTGTCGCCAACTCGCTGGCGGCGGTGAAGGCCGGGGCGCGTCAGATCGAATGTACCATCAATGGGATTGGTGAACGCGCAGGCAACTGCTCGCTTGAAGAGATCGTGATGATCTTCAAGACGCGGGCCGATCGGTATCCGTGGACCACCGGCATTCACGCGGAGCACCTCTATGGCGCCAGCCAGTTGCTCAGTTCCATCATCAGCTTCGGGCCTCAGCCCAACAAGGCAATTGTGGGCCGCAACGCCTTCGCGCACGAGGCCGGCATCCATCAGGATGGTTATCTCAAAGAACGAACGACATATGAGATCATCGATCCAAAGTCGGTTGGAGTGCCTGAAGGCAAGCTCGTCCTGGGCAAGCACAGTGGACGCCACGCGCTGAAGAACCGCCTCGAAGACCTTGGTTTCAACCTCTCCAAAGAGGAACTGGATTTCGTGTACAGGGAAGTCACCTCGCTGGCGGACAATAAGAAAGGTCTCATGGACGAGGAGATCGCCGGCCTTGCACGGCGCAGCCAGCAGACCGCACAACTAACCGAACAAACCATTGCTCAAACGGTAGGAGATTAAGCAGACTTTGAACCTCAACATATTAGTGCTTCCGGGCGACGGCATAGGCACGGAAGTCACCGGAGAAGCCGTGCGCGTTTTGCGCGTTGTTGCCGAGAAGTGGAAGCACCAACTCACACTCCGTGAAGGCCTGCTGGGCGGCATCGCTATTCATAAGACCGGCACCCCGTTCCCGTCTGACACCGAAAAACTGGCGCTGGAAGCCGACGCTGTTCTGATGGGCGCGGTTGGACTTCCTGAATTTGACGAGTGGCCTCCGGAGAAGCGCCCGGAGCGCGGTCTGCTGGGGATCCGGAAAACGATTGGCGTTTATGCCAATCTGCGCCCGGTTCGCAGCTACAAGGCGCTGCTGGAATCGAGCCCGCTGAAGAACCATCTGGTAGACGGCGTGGACATGATTATTGTCCGCGAACTGAACAGCGGTATCTATTACGGTACTCCTCGTGGCATCTATGAGGATGGCCCTGAGCCGCGCGCCGTCAATACGATGGCTTACACGTGGAGCGAGATCGAACGCGTGACCCGCATGGGTTTCGAGCTTGCGCGCAAGCGGCGCAAGAAGCTTACGTCCGTGGATAAATCAAACGTGCTGGAGACTTCGCAGTTATGGCGCCGGGTTGTGGTCGAGATTGCCAAGGAATATCCGGACGTGGCGCTGGATCACCTGCTGGTGGACAACTGTGCGATGCAGTTGGTGCTGAGTCCGAAACGGTTCGACGTGCTGGTCACGGAAAACATGTTTGGCGATATCCTAAGCGATGAGGGCGCGATTCTCGCCGGGTCGATTGGTATGTTGCCTTCTGCATCCATCGGCGCGAAGAAGCCCAATGGCGTATGGACGGGACTTTACGAGCCTGTTCACGGTTCCGCTCCGGATATTGCGGGGCAGAATAAAGCGAATCCGTTCGGAGCCATCGGTTCGGTGGCGGCGCTGCTGGAATACAGCTTCGGGCTGAATGAAGAAGCAGCCGCCGTGAATCGCGCAATGGAACAGGTTCTCGCGAGCGGCCGGGTTACCGCCGATCTCAAGCCCGCCGGAACGCCGGCCACTACCGAGCAAGTAGGAGAAGCAGTTTGTCAGGCAATTTAAGAACGCTTAGCCAAAAAGTATGGGACTCGCACCTAGTGCGCGAAGAGGCGGGTGCGCCTTCCCTGATTTATATCGACCTGCACCTGGTACATGAAGTCACTTCCCCGCAGGCTTTTTCGGGTTTACGTGCGCGCGGACTTAAGGTCCGCCGTCCCGATCTGACGGTTGCGACTACAGATCACAGCATTCCGACCTCGGACCGATCGTTGCCGATTCTCGATCCGATTGCGGCCAACCAGGTGGCACAGCTCGATATCAACTGTAAAGAGTTCGGCATTCCGCATTACGGAGTGCATTCGGAGCATCAGGGCATCGTGCACGTGATCGGACCGGAGTTGGGCTTTACACAGCCGGGTATGACGGTGGTCTGCGGCGATAGCCATACAGCTACTCATGGAGCGTTTGGCGCTCTCGCCTTTGGCATTGGCACCAGCGAAGTAGAGAATGTTCTTGCGACTCAGTGTTTGCTGCAGCGGCCTTCGAAGACGTTCAAAGTTCAAGTGGATGGAACGCTGAAACCGGGCGTTACCGCGAAGGATATTATTCTCGCGTTCTGCG
>JAUZEU010000373.1 GCA_030838885.1 Bryobacterales bacterium
CAGCAGCCAGTAAGGGGCAGGCCCGCGAAATTAAACGGTTTTTCCTTCCCGGCGGCGCGTTGTCTGCCGCCCACCCCGCTTTTGAGTCGCGCCCTGGACAGGTGGAGATGGCGCTGGCTGTCGAAAGCGCCCTGACCGAACGCCGCAAGCTAATCGTGGAAGCGGGCACGGGGACTGGCAAGACCCTCGCTTACCTGGTTCCGGCGCTGCTGTCCGAAAAGCGCGTGGTCGTCTCCACGGGCACCAAAGCTCTGCAGGAACAGTTGTTCTTCCGCGACATTCCGTTCCTGGAAAAAGTCCTCGGCCGCACCCTCCGCGTCTGCTACATGAAAGGCCGCGGCAATTACGCGTGCCGCCAGAAAATTTACGATGCGGAGAATAGCCCTGTTCTGACCGGCATGGAGGAAGTCGCCGACTTCACCGTCATCCGCGACTGGGAAAAGGAAACCGAATACGGCGACCGCGCGGAGATCCGGAGTCTCCCGGAGGAAAGCTCGGCGTGGGGCAAAATTGACGCCCGCTCTGAACTCTGCGCTGGTTCGAAGTGCAAGCAGTTCGAGCGCTGCTTCATTACCCTGATGCATCAGCGCGCTTCGGAAGCTGACATCATCATCGTCAATCACCATCTCTTCTTTGCGGATCTTGCCGTTCGACGGGAGGAAATGGCCAGCATACTTCCCGACTACAACGCCGTGATCTTCGACGAAGCGCACGAGATCGAAGACATTGCCGGGCAGTACTTTGGGTTTCAGGTAAGCACCTACCGCATCCAGGACTTGCGCCGTGACATCGCTGTCATGTCGCGGGCCCGCAAATTCGGCTCCGAAGAGCTCGACCGAATTCTGGAGCGACTGGACGAGATCTCCCTTCGGTTCTTCGGCGCGCTGCCTGGTGGGGACGGACGCGCCAGTTTCCCGGCGCGGGAAGAGTTCGTGGATGAGAATCGCGAAACCTATGCTGACCTGGTCGCTGCCTTCGACCTGCTGATGAGCCACCTCAAGGTGATTCAGGATGCCCCGCAGGAAGTGATCCCGCTGTTCCGACGCGCCCAGGAACTCCGCCAAGCCCTGCAATTTCTGATCGAAGGCTCCGACCCAACTTTCGTTCACTGGATCGATCGCCGGGGACGGAACGGCGTCTTCCTGCAGGCGACGCCCATCGACGTTGCCGGCTTACTACGCCAACATCTCTGGGACAAGATCGATGCCGCTGTTCTTACTTCCGCTACGCTCGCCGTCGCAGGCGTCTTCGATTACGTGCAGGGCCGCCTCGGTCTGGAACATGCCCGCACCCTGGTTGTCCCCAGCCACTTCGATTACCAGCAGCAGGCGTTACTCTACGTGCCGAATCATCTGCCCAACCCCTCCAGCCCGACCTGGCTGAAGGCCGCCAGTGAAGAAATTGTGCGCATCCTTCAGGCCAGTCTCGGCCGGGCGTTTGTCCTTTTCACCAGTTACCAGCAGATGCGTCAGGTATATGACCGCGTGTCGCTGGCGATTGAGTTCCCCGTTCTGCTTCAGGGAACCGCGCCTCGTTCGGCGCTGCTCGACGAATTCCGCGAGACGCCGAACTGCATTCTGTTTGCAACATCTTCGTTCTGGCAGGGCGTGGACGTGCCTGGCGATCAATTAAGCTGCGTTATTATTGATAAGTTGCCGTTCGCAGTGCCGAACGATCCGGTGGTGGAAGCCCGCATCCGTAATGTGCGCGAGGCGGGAGGGAATCCTTTCTACGATTACCAGATCCCGCAAGCCGCAATCGCGCTGAAACAGGGTTTCGGACGCCTGATTCGTACGGGTTCTGATCGGGGAGTGCTCACCCTGTTGGATAACAGGATCACGCAACAGCGCTACGGTCAGGTGTTCTTCGACAGCCTGCCCGATTACGCGTTCAGTATGCAGTTTGAAGATGTAATCAGGTTTTTCAACGCCGAGGCTTTTTTCAATGTTTGAGGTAGCCGTAGAACACACTTTCGCCGCAGGGCACGCGCTTCGCAACTACCGGGGCAAATGCGAGAACGTACATGGGCATAACTACCGGGTACAAATAAAGCTGCAGGGCGAAAAGCTGGATCAGACGGGGATGCTCGCCGATTTCACGGAACTCAAGCGCGTGCTTCGCGCTCTCTCCGAGCGGCTGGATCACGTCTTCATCAACGACATCGAACCATTCATCGAACTGAATCCGACGGCGGAAAACATCGCCTGGTACTTCTGCACCCAGCTACAGGAACAACTGAAGATTGAAAACCCGGTGCAAGTGGCGGAAGTGACAGTCTGGGAAACAGACATTCAATCCGCCACCTACCGGCCGTCTTCTACTCCTGCCAATAAGTAACGAGCAATCCTTCGCCCGCCACATCGGCATCGATCACGTAGTCTTTCAGACGAATGGAATCGGCTCCATCCTGTGCTTCGATATAGAAGGTTTCGGAAAAGCCACCCGACGGATTGGGCGCCAGAGTGCGCGCCACACCGCTGAGAGTTGCTTTGGTCATCCCGGCAACCCCGACATAGGTCTTGCCCGTCAACCCGCTAATCGCCTGAAACAGCAGCTTGGAAGCTGTGACCGCAGGGTCAGTAGTGAGGGGAACGGGTGTTCCCGGTGCCGAAACGTTAACGCGGCCTTTGCAATAGATGTTCATCAAGTCTCCTTGACTGCATCGTAGGCGCACACCCTTATCGTCTCGGATCCCCGAAACCGCTATATCGAACGAAACAAACAGAATGAAAATTTGCGAAATCCGTGACTGAGAAAATCGGCAGTCGTGAATTGGCGTTTATCGCCCGAAGTACTGCGCGTTTTTCGCCGTGAAATCCGTCCATTTTTCTGGCAGATCGTCGAGGGCAAAGATCGCGGAAACCGGACACACCGGAACGCAGGCGCCGCAGTCGATGCACTCCACCGGATCGATATAAAGCATTTCGACTTCGCCGAAACGCGCGTCTTCTTTTTTCGGGTGAATGCAGTCAACGGGACAAGCGTCAACGCACGCTGAGTCCTTTGTGCCTATGCAGGGTTCCGCAATTACGTATGCCATAAGTTCTTCGTGGAAACTACCAAAGTACCATATGGGCCCTGGTAACTGAAGCCGTCCGGGAGGGCCGCCCTTACCACCGTAAAGGCTCGCCGGGAGTAAGGGCCTGAACCTTCACTTTGGGAACTAATTGCTGCAGTTCGTCCGGGTGCCCGGTGAGCTGCGGGAAGGTCCCGAAGTGCAGCGGGATTACGGTGGGAACCTCCAGGAGGCGGCACGCGACGGCTGCCCCACGCGGACCCATGGTGAAGAAGTCGCCAATCGGCAGAAATGCAAGTTGAGGCTTGTACATTTCGGCGATCAGAGCCATGTCACTGAAGACGTTCGTGTCTCCCGCGAAGTAGATGACCCGGTCGTCTTCGAAGGTGAGCACGTATCCGGCAGCTTCGCCACCGTAGATGATAGACCCGTCGTCATCCGTGATACCGCAGCTGTGGACCGCATGAGTCATGGTGACCGTGACGGAGCCCACCTTCTGGCTGCCGCCCTTGTTCATACCCAGGCAGCGTTCCACCCCCTTGCTGCCCAGCCACTGGCAGGTTTCGTAAATAGCCACAACGCCTGGGTTGAATTTCTTCGCCAGCGGTACCGCGTCGTGAATGTGATCAAAGTGACCATGCGATATCAGCATGGAATCGCATCGTTTGATTTCGAAGCCGGCTGGAAACTTTGGGTTCCCGTCGGTCCATGGATCCAG
>JAUZEU010000426.1 GCA_030838885.1 Bryobacterales bacterium
ATCCTCACGGCACTTCCCGTCCTGACGGCGATCGCGCTGCTGCTGGTGGCTCCGGGGTATCTGCAGGGAATGTTCAGCGACCCGGATGGCCAAAAGCTTGTAGTCGGAGCCGTAGCGGCGCAGGTGATCGGCAATCTGATCATCCGGAAAATTATCAAAATCAAGGTCTGACCATGCTCATTCTGATTACCTTCGGTCTGTTCGCCATGCTGATGATCGGCATCTCGTGGTTCGGCCACCGCCGTTACGTGCGGCCGGCGCGGGTTCATGTGCAGCTTGGTGCGCCAGTAGTTACCGGAGTGTCGCGCCTGGAGTTGAAGACTCCACAGCCAAAAGCCTCTGTCGCAATATTGAACAGAATAGGCGCGAGGTTACCTTCGGGGCGGAATGCAAGCGTAAACACGCAGGCACTTGGTATGGCGGGGTATCGCTCACCTCACGCACTGCAAGTCTTCCAGGGTTTGAGGCTGGTCGCCGTCGCAGTGGGCTTCCTGCTGGCATTGTTGCTGCATTTTGGCGACTCTAACCCTCTGATGCGCATTCTGCTACTCGTCGGGGGGGCAGGTATTGGATGGCGAATTCCGGGCTTCCTCCTGAAGAAGAGAGTTGCCAAACGCCAGTCGCGTCTGAAGCTATCACTGCCGGATGCGCTGGACTTGATCATCGTGTCAGTGGAAGCGGGTCTCGGGCTCGATCAGGCAATCCAGTACGTAGCGGTCGAACTGCGTGACGCTCATCCCGAGCTCAGCGAAGAATTGCAGTTGATCGGGCTTGAGATGCGTGCAGGGCTGCGCCGTGCGGACGCTCTGCGGCTGTTTGCAGCGCGGACCGGCGAAGAAGAGATCCAAAGGCTTGTCGGAATTCTGGTGCAGAACGACCGGTTCGGAACCAGCATGGGAGAATCTCTGCGCACGCATTCGCAGTATCTGCGAACCCGGCGGAAACAGGACGCTGAGGAGCGCGCCGCGAAAGTCGGCGTCAAGCTGGTATTCCCCATTTTCATCTTCATCATGCCTTCGATGATGATCGTGGCGGCAGGCCCAGGCCTGCTGCAGGTTTTTAAGTATCTGTTTCCAATGATGAAGCAGATCCATTAAAGAAAGGAGAGCGAAATGATGATTCTAGAAGCGGCACTGTTCATGATTGCAGCCGGCGTATTAGTTTTTTTCTGAAGCACCGCCGCAACCGGAGAGGTCTTTAGTTCACAGGCAGTGGCCTGAGACGCGAGGGGACGCTGCTTCTCAACGGGATGGGACGTTCCTGGAATGTCCCATTTCTCGCACGGCATCACGAAACTGAAAGCATCTGCCGGAGTTTGTTGCGGCCGCGTATCCGCGCGCGGTCGCTGGCGAGCCTTACTTTTTAATGTCGTACGGGTTCACCGGCCCGACCGAAGCGAGCGATTTAGTGTTCCGCAACAGTGTAAAGTCGGCGCAGTTAGCCTGCAACGACGGCTTCAGCAGCGAGTGTAGCGGGATTGAGCGCGCCAGCGGGTCCCGGCCGCCTTGCCCGAATAGAACTTACACATACAGTACTCGTGAGCGAACCGCAGGAAAGTAATCCCAGGGATGCGCACCGCTTCCGCAATCCGGGTATAAAGTTCTCACGCGACGACCTCGGGACCGGCCCGAGCTATTTGCAGAAATATGCCTGTCCGCGCGCCAGAGATTGATCGTTCGTTAAGGGCGAAATTGAATCGAGTTAAGTCTTAACCAGCATGATCGTGTAATCCGCGCGGCTGATTAATCTCGTGCACGCCGTCTCATAAATACACAGGGCGCCTTTCGGCGTCGTCTGGAACTTCTTTGTTCTCATTCGCATGACTTTGGTTCAGCAAATGCACTTTACTGACAACATCGCCATGAAGAACTCCTCCTTTATCTCACGGCAAAATCCGGATGGGGGCTGGCCTTACCGGGCTGGCTCTTCCTGGACTGAACCCACAGTTCTGGCGCTGCTGGCCCTGACGGCTTCGGAGAACAACCGCCAGAGTTATGATCGCGGTCTTCGCTGGCTAAACGAGGCACAGCGTTCGGATGGTGGATGGGCGCCGCGTGCCTCGGTGGATCAAAGCACCTGGGTTACGGCATATGTCTTGCTGTTGCCTGCGGATCACCTGGGAAAAGGGCGTTATTCCCGCGGAATGGATTGGCTCCTGGGTCAAACAGGACAAGAGAGTACGTTCACCTACAGGACAAGACAGTTCCTTCTCGGGCAAAGCGGGACGGCGGACCAGGCTGATGCGGGCTGGCCCTGGTTTCCGGGCGCTGCAGCCTGGGTGTCTCCGACGGCAGCAGGCATCCTGGCTATGCGAAAAGCGGTACAGTCCCCCAAGGTACGGGAGCGGCTGGATGCCGGCCGGCGTTTCCTGTTGGCACACATGTGCGCCGATGGCGGCTGGAATCACGGGTCTGCACGGGCGCTGGGCTACGACGCCGGATCCTATCCAGAGACTACGGGAATGGCACTTCTCGCTCTGAAAGGTGTACCGGAAGAGAAGTTGCGGCGCTCTCTGGAAACGGCCCGACGTGAACTTCGCGAATGCCGCTCAGTTGAAGCCGCCAGTTGGCTCCAACTCGGTTTGAATGCGCATGGAATACAGTGCGACACTGCAACATCACAGGTATGGCCATGCCGGGATGTGCGCGACACGGCACTGCAGGCACTGGCCAGTGCGGCGATACAGGGACAGAGCGTGTTCGCATGAGCACTAAGCTGAGTCGAAGAGGCCTTATCGCGAGTGGCGCTTTCGCCCTCGCGGGATGCACTGCCCGCCGGGATCAATCGGGCCTGGTGCGCAATGCCCAATCGCCTGTTGTTTCTGTAATCCGCCAGGCCGGCTATACACAAGACATCTATGAAACCG
>JAUZEU010000469.1 GCA_030838885.1 Bryobacterales bacterium
AGTTGTAGATGTTCGGCACCTGCGGGGTGGAGACGCGCAAGTAGGGTAGCGGTGTGCTGGTGGCGAATGTGGGATCGAAGGTCGCCAGGTGGTTGTATTTGTCAGTAGTGGGCGCGTTGTATTCCCACCGGAGCCCGATGTTGAGCGTCAGGTTGGTCCGGATGCGGAAATCATCCTGGGCAAACAGGTTAGTGGAGGTTTGCCGGAGGCCAGCCACGGTTGAGGCGCTGATGCCGGCGAAGGATCGGCTGACGCTGGCTGTGTTGACAGCGCCAAGCAGCATGTCAGCTATCGCATTCCCCGTACCCCCGACGGCGTTTACGACGCCGGACGAGGTGGTTGCCGCCTGTGCGGTATAAAACGGGGTGAAATTGAGGGTGCCGCGGGTGCTGGAGTCGAAGAGAAAGTTCTCCCCAAACCGCCGGATTTCGGCCCCGAATTTGATGCTATGCCGCCCTGTGGTCCAGGACAGAGAATCGGACCACTCGAAGGTATTGTCGTGCCGGTCCTGCGGGAGATTGGTGGCTTCGCCGATGCGGTCATAACCGGTCGCTGTCACCACAGGGACACCGAAGTCCAGTGGGTTGCGCCCCGTGCCTGCGATACCGAGCTTCGTCGAAATATCATTGCCCGCATTTTGCTGAAAGATACCGCCCCGTACGCGTGTGAACGACGTTCTGGCCTCGTTGACTTTATTCGGGCCGATCAGCCAGATGTAATCGAGAATGGCCTGCTGGCCTCCGTTGAGCGTATTGCATCCGAAGCCGGGAACGTTGTTCGCACCGGCGCAGAAGGAATCGAAAGTGTCGAAGCGATTCTCCTTGCTGAAGCTGTAGCGCCCGAAGAGAGTGTGTTGATCGCTGAAGCGGTGATCCACGCGAACCGTGAACTGATCGAAGTCATCTGATTTCGTGGGGCTGGAAGTGTAAAGGCCGTTCGCGGCGGAGGTGCCGGGCGTATTGGGGTTGGGATAGAGATTGGCAAGATTCTGCCCCACCGCCGATATCTGTGAGGCGGGAATCATGTTGCCGGGAAAGGCGTTCCGCACCAGCACGCCGTTAACGCTGTGCAGAGAGGAGGGATCGTAGATGGTAACGGGCAACGCGGAGAAATCCCCGCTCTTCATGGCTGCAGTGGGCTCGGTGGCCACTTTGGTGATTCCCTGCCGGATCCGCGCCCCTTCGAAGTTTCCAAAATAAAAGGTCTTGTTCTTTTTGATGGGGCCGCCTACTGAGGTTCCGTACTGGTTGCGCTTGTAACCGGGAATGGGGCCGGGGCGGTCGAAGAAGTTCTTCGCATCCAGATCGTTGTTGCGCAGGTATTCGTAAAACACGCCGTGCAGCGAGTTGGTGCCGGCCTTCGTGGCGATATTGATCTGCGCGCCGGGGCTGCGACCGAATTCTGCCGAATAGGTGCTCGCCTGTACTTTAAATTCCTGGATCGCCTCGGTTGAAATCGCCACAGCGTATTGATTGATCGCGAGGTCGTTATTGTCCATACCATCCAGCAGGAAATTGTTGCCCTGCTCACGAACGCCATTGACGGAGATGGAGCCGCCCTGAGTCTGATTCTGCGATCCCTTCACGCCCTGGTTCGCGCCCGGCACCAGGAGGTTGAGTTGCAGAAAGTTGCGGCCGTTCAGCGGCAGCTCAGTCACGGTCTTGTTGTCGACCACGTTGCCGACCGTGGAGGAATCTGTATTTATCACGGGCGCCGTTTCCTGGACTGCGACTGTATCGCTGACCTGGCCCACGGCCATTACAACGTCGATGCGGAGTCTGTCATCGACGCGCAGTTCGATCCCGTTGCGGTCGGCCCTTTTAAAGCCAGCCTGCTCGACGACGATTGTATAGGGACCTACCGGCAGTTGCGGAATTGCATATTCGCCGGCATCACTGGTTAATTCCGAGCGTGTGAGACCGGTAGACGTTTGCGTAGCAGTGACTTTCGCCCCGTGTATCACGGCCCCGGTAGCGTCCGTGACGGTGCCGAGGATGGTGCCGCGAACGCTCTGTGCGCAGCAGAGGGGCGGCATAAGCAAGGCAATGAAAAGGGGTAGAAAGGTAAAGGCCCTGTGTTTGAACATAGCAACTCCCTTAAGCGTTTTGATACAGGAAAATCCGAAGGAATGCGCCGACAGGGCGGGAAGGCGCGAACCGGCGAGGTTCGCTTTTGTTGGAGTGTAGAACTTTGTCGCTGGGCGCGTCAAGCAGAGTTTCCCGCGGTGACGGATCTCTCCTGGTTCCTGCCGGGGAGTTGGGTTCTTCGGGGCAAGAGCGGCAAGACGTGTTGCTTGCCGAGTTCCCGCACATTACCCCCACGGCGAAATCCGGGACCCGGTCTGCTTTTTTTTCCGGTGTTCTCGCTTTTCAGCCCGTGAGGAATTTTAGAGCCAGCTTGTCAAAGGCAGCGAGCCTCGCGGTGATCAGACGTGAAGGTGTATATGTTAAGTTGAGTGTGACAGACCGGTGGTTCCAGAATGCAGAATCGGTCCGGTGTATCATTGTCGCGCACATACCGGCGCACGATGGATCATGATTCATTGGTCGGATCCCTTGCATAAACGTCAGACTTCGACACGATCCACCCAGGCTTCGTGACAACTCAATGCTCAGGGTGATAAAACCGAATGGCGGAAGAAACAAACGGACTTCGGTCATCCAGCATCTAGTTCTGCGTAAATCCAGCGACTGGAAAGACTTCGTTCAGTCCGTCATCAGGTTGAAGCCATAACCTGCCAAGCAGGGTCACGGTTAACTCCCTAACGTCGCGTCTGAGGTTTTCGAGAACGAGATCTTTTTCGCTCTCATCGCAAGTTATAAGCGCTATTGTGGCTGCATTAATTTGGTTGTCTAAATGTGTTGACCATTCTTCCGGTGCCATCGAGCGGTACCTCCAAGTAGTGCAACTTTGTGGGTCGAGATTAGAGTTACATGAATGGAGGCCCGTGTCATACGTTTCTAGTACTGGTACCCGGTCTGGAACTGAGATAAAACAGCTGTTTTCGGGTTACGAGATGTGAACATTCACACTCTTCTATCAGAAGGCCTTGGAACTAATGAACGGCCGGGTCACGTAGCCCGCCACTTCGCCACGTTCATTGATCGCGGTTGCAAAGCTAGTCTAGGCTCCAGCTCCAAATTTCCTTCGTCGTATTGCAGAGTGCCGATTACAGTTACCCCGCCCTTGTTCCAGATCAGTGGGCGCGATTGGTTGAGCCCTTCACGCGTTGTAATCGTTCCGCTCCCAACAATTTCGCCTGTGTCATTGATCGCTTCTGCGCTCGAATTTTCTTCGCAACTAAGGGACGAAGGATTCGCACAGGGTACCGCCGCCAACGCCTCAGCTATTCCGTTTCGCCAAACCACGGCTTTGCAAACTCCACCGTAAGCGTTGCACGATCGCCCGACCACTTCCCCCCCGATTGTTGATGGCTGATGCGAAGGTTGTGACACTTGTCATGTCGGAGGCCACGGTCCCGAGGTCATGCATGCTCCCCCACCACAGGAACGCATGAGTCGCCCCTGCGGCAGTCGTAGACCATCCCACCACTTGACCCCGACTATTGCTGCCGGTCGCTGAACTCGATGTTCCGCCATGCAATGTACCTAAATCCAGCACGAATGAGGTGCCATACCAGAGTGTCGCCCGACATATCGTCGCCGGGTAGTTGCCGGAACACTTTGATCCGACGATCACCCCGAAATCGTTCACTGCGGCGGCCGTCGCGGACGAGAATGTCGTTTGAGCAGGTGCGAGCCTGCAACCGAACAATATCGTATTTGCAAACAGCATGATTTGGACATAGCTCTTCAATTTCATTATTTGCTCCTGTTGGCTGCTAACTCTAAAAATGGCTGCGTTACTCACCTCGTGTTGCGAGGGGTTCCAGAAATCATACTGTCGGAATAAACAGAGATAAATCTTTTTACCACCTTTAAAGCTGCAAAATAAGGGCGACCCGATGGCTGTGCGTGTGAAATACTCCTTTTGCTCACACTCCTTTTCACGCCGTGCGGTATTTACAAAGACTTAGCCGTGCCTGTTTCCCGCGCGGCAGGTTGACGTGAACGTAGTTAAGCTATACACGGCAGTGCAGGTCTCTCGATCCGATTGCCAGCAGCATCACGCAGAGCGCCTGTGACGCTCAGTTGTACTACAGCCTGCCGAGATTGGAGTGGCGCAGTAACACTTCTCGCCCGGCTCGTTCGGTGCACGGGCCGACTGTCAACGCGTGCCGGGAACTGCCGGCTGGAAGCAACAGCGGGAGCGCAATCTAAGGATGCATTTGTCTCTCATCTATTGTCGTAGTATCCCGGCACAATGCGGCTCAATTCTACGTACTCGAGCACATACTCTCTGAAAGAGAGCGGGATGAAATTCGCCAAGCCGCTCCGATTAACTTGCAATGATTGGCGTACCTGTGGATCCTGCGGCCGTTGTGACGGCAGCCCTCAGAAATCAGCTTCACAGAGAAAGCCTGACAAATTGTAGTCCTTCGCTATAAAGATAGATTTACCGACTTAGCCCATTTCGAGGTCAGCCCACCTATCCAGCTGCTTCTGGTTGTCAACTAACTGTCACGTCCGCTGCTCCGGACCTTCTGCGAGAATAAGATCGGATGACCGATGAAGAGATCCTTGCGGCACGGATAGAGAAAATTAATCCGGAGTTCGTCTACGTCGGCAGGCCCGATGCATATGAACAGTTCATCTCCGGGAGTTTCCTCTTTGATGTACGCCCCGATGCTGGTCTGCTTGCTGAGTTCAGCAACAAGAACGCTGGTGAACTCGGCCACGAAATGGTCTTTCCGAAAGCCGGGCCGCCCCGGTCATTCATATCAATCAAAATGGAGGGTCATCTTCTGCATGTCCTCTTCCACCGCAATGCGTCCCGAGAGCGCATGACGCCTGAGGCCAGGTCGGTCCTGGAAAAAGAATACCCCGAACTCTTTGTTAATCTTTAAACCCCTCGCTCGCTCCCATATCTGAGATGCGGACGTTGTTTCTCCGCGTTCCATCACTGGCTCTGGGCGGGCGCCTCCGCAACCTTGACAAGCATTCCGCGCGATTCAGTCCTCACGTCGATTCTGGTTGGGAGGCGACCAAAACACCATTCCGGTGTCGATACCGCGGCTGTCCGGCGTGCGCGACGAGCCAATGGTGGTCGCAGGCGTGGGTGGCTCCCGGCGAGCTTCCTGGAAGAGGAACCGTGATCCGCTGTAGGCATGATGCGCTCCTGCCGATGGAAACCGACGCTACTGCTCTGCCCGGCGCGGCCAGATTTCCCTGACCAAAAGAGGCAGGTCGTGCACCCAATCATCCTTACTTACCCCGCCAGGATAGATGATATGCGGGAGATTATCTTTGCTGTAGGCGAGGACAAAATTGGCGTGCGTTACTGCGTAGCTGCCGCTTGCCGGTCGCGCTCTTGCCGCCGGACCTCCCGCATGGCCTGTTCGGCCCCGGCAGGGTCGACAAAACGTCGATCGAAGAGATCCAGCCAGCGGCGCAGCACCTCTGGGAGATCCCGCTCGGCGTCGGTGATGACGAAGACGAACTTGACCTGATCTGCCATACCGGCGGGTTTTTATTAAGCGCCGATCCCAGGTTCACTAACTGCATCGGACACTGATCGGGACAACGGGTGTATCCGAAGTAGAGGAGCGTGACGTATCCCTCGGCCCTCTGCCTGAAATCGAATACCCCTGACCTGACTCAATGAAACCGATAGCGATTTCTTTGCGCACAAAAGCAGTATGTCCCTTTCCAGTGACTGGATTCGCGAGAACGGATGCTTTGGCCTGCCTGCTGACATCCTACAAACACAAGAACCAGGCGATCCAAAGTGCGCTGCAGCCGTGGGAGGGAGCGCTTGAAGTCGTTCAGTCATTGGTCGGGGAGGCCCATGCTCAGGTGTGCAAAACCGTCAACGGCGTTCGGCTTGACCCCCAGTGCCCGGAGGCGCGCCAGAACGCTTTCGTATGGCTCATTCAGGCATAGCACGCCAGCTATGAGCTCGCGGAGATGCGCAATGCTCAGCCCGTCTGTATCGTCGCGCCAGCGGAGTAATTCTGCGCTCTCCAATTGCGCGCCGCTGCGTTTCACAGCGTTCCGAAGGTAGGTGAGCCTCGACTCACCTGATGGCATCCCTACGAAGATCCGCTCGTCGAAGCGCGAGGGACGGTTCAATATCCTCGCACCGAGCCGTTCCGGGTGGTTTGTAGTGGCGATTTGTACGACGTTGTCGATCTGCTTGTCACCATCCAGAAGGGAAAGAATCTCATGCTCTCCATAGCTGCCGATCATCTCATCGATATCTTCCATCACAACAATGAGCGGGCGCGTGGGTTCAACGCGCCTCACCGTTGCCAGCGCAGCAAGCATAATTTGCGGATTTGCGAACAAAAGCACGATCCCGTTCCGAGCTATGAGGCGCTTCATCAGAAGCTGAACGGTTACGGTCTTTCCGCTCCCCTGGGGACCCCAGAGCAGCACTCCACGTTTATGGATAAGGCCGAGTGCCCGGTACCGGTCTGCCGAGGCCCAAAACGTCTCCATGCCGGCAAGCACCCGACCGGTTGCGTGATCCGGCAGTTCGATGAGATCGTCACACAAGATTGTACGGTGCTCAACGTAGGGTCCGTAGGCGTCTAATCCGCCGGCGTAAACTCCGGCAGGAAGGGACGTCATCGTAATGCCTCCCGGCCGAAACGTATCATTCGGGCCCGCTTGCCACTGCCGGTACTCTGAAGGCTGCACGACAGACTGGTTCGGGGTCAGTTCCGGCTGATACAGAGCATGGGCACCGCTGAATCGAACCATGGCGGCGCCTGGATATGAAGCCTCGCCCTGGGGCAACGTTTGGTTTAGAAGCTCGTCATCGCTCATCTGATTTTCCTCGCGACTCTCCCATGTTGGTGTTGGCGATTAACCAATTAGAGGACGAGTGGAACGCTTCTTTCGTTGGGATGAATGTCCATTCGCCGGGCCGGGATGGGATCCTATACGACGCTTTGCCGGGAACTGGTTCCGCGAGCAACAAGACTGATTCAAGCGATCTGCACATCGGGAACTTGCTGACTCTGATTACACAGACAATTCCGCGACATTGGCTTCGCCTCGTGCATCCCGGACTCGCCCCGCGGGGAGGTGCTCTCACCCGGATGCCGGCGGGCCACTATAGGTTTATCGACGGGCTGGCTTAGGCGCGCGGGTGGGGCGGCGCGTCGTTTCTATCTCTGTGGATAGAACGTTAACGTCCGGATCTGAGCTCGAATGAAGCAACGGCGATTTTCACCGCGGTCCTGCCAGTCTTTCTTCTAAAACCCGGCGCTTCTAAACTGGCACGCCCACAGGCACACCGCGTCCATCCCAGACATACCGGACTGAACTTCACGTGCAACATACGTCCCGCCTGAATGTAGCAATTTAAAAGACGGAGGAATTGTTGCATCAGGCACGATAAGGCGTTGGCCCGCCTATACTCTCGCCGCACTATCCTGTAAGAATTTGACGTGCCGCGCCCCCCGCGCCGGTACGCTCATGCGACTTGGCCCTATCAACTGAAAGGAGTAATCGATGGCTATTTTGGAACTGGAAACTTTATCAACGGCACTCGCCCAAGCCAGTGGCCGATGGCAACCACGACAAACGCCTCATTCCAACTTGTCGGATGCCGAAAAGAAGGCCTTAGTAAGTATCCCCCGGCAGAGCCGGGGGCTTTATTTTGTGAGCCGCTCAAAGCGGCTGTTACGGGGTCGCTAACGCGGCCCCGATGATTTTGGCCACCTTCCGGTGGCCGCTCACAACTCCAG
>JAUZEU010000497.1 GCA_030838885.1 Bryobacterales bacterium
ATCACTATCGGGCTCATCGAATTGGTGGGTGCTCTTAATATCCTGATCACCCTCACCATGATCGTGTTGACGAAATACAAAGACATCGCAGTGCTGCTTTCTATGGGCGCACGGCGTAGTCAGATCCGCCGGATCTTTGTCGCCCAGGGCGCTCTCATCGGAGCCATTGGTACCTCCCTCGGACTCATTCTCGGCTACACCTTCTGCTATTTTGCCGACAAGTACCACTGGATTCAGCTCGACGAATCCGTCTACGCCCTGCCCTTCGTTCCCTTTAAACCGGAGCCCCTCGACGCCGTCTGGATTGCTCTGGCCGCGATGACCGTCAGTCTGCTCGCCACCCTTTACCCCGCGCGCAATGCCACGCGAATCACGCCCGTCGAGGTCCTGCGATACGAGTGAATCAATGACGAAACCGAAGACCACAGCGCAGCGCAAAGCCCGCGTCGAGGCGATCCTCAAGACGTTGGACCAGATGTATCCCAACGTCACCTGCGCGCTGCATCACACCAGCCCGTGGGAATTGCTGGTCGCCACCATCCTCTCGGCGCAGTGTACTGACAAGCGAGTTAACGAAGTCACACCCGGCCTCTTCGCGAAGTACCCAACCATTCAGGATTTTGCGGCGGCTCGCCAGGAAGTGCTGGCCAATGACATCCGCTCAACAGGGTTTTTCAACAACAAAGCCAAGTCAGTGATCGGTGCGGCCAAAACTATCCTCGGCGAATTTGGTGGCCAAATCCCGCAAACCATCGAACAACTGGTCACTGTTCCAGGCGCCGCCCGCAAGACCGCGAACGTGGTGCTGGGCACCGCGTACGGCATCGCCTCCGGCGTGGTCGTCGATACGCACGTCCATCGTGTCTCCCGCCGGCTCGATCTGACGAAGAACAACGATCCTGTCAAAATCGAGCAGGATCTGATGAAGATCATCCCGCCCGATCGCTGGATCCTTTTCTCCCATCAGATCATCCACCATGGCCGCGCTCTATGCGTAGCCCGCAATCCGAAATGTTCGGAGTGCGCGCTCTACAATCTTTGTTACGCTGCGGATAAGACATCGTGAAGGGCATCACCCGGGTGGCTGCAATGCTCGCTCTGGGCGGCGCTATAGCCGGTTTCGCAACTTCCACTTTCATCCCGCACCGCTATCTGGGCAGCGCCCGTTTCGTCTTTATCAGTCCTTACAACTCGAATGCCCCGGCGCTGTTTGACAGCGCTTCCGATGTCACCCTGCTCCCGCAGTCTCTCGAACTGATGATTCGCCGCAGCCCTTATTACAAGAACCGCCTCTACGTGGAATCTGCCGCCGATCTCGTGGCGGAAACCCGCGGCAACCTCACCATTAGAAATCTGCCCTCAGGCGGTGTGATCGAATTTGAAAACGAAGACATCGACGCCGCCCTCGAAGTGACCCGTGTAACCCTGAGCGAGTTCGGCAACAACGCCGCACGAGCCGCCAACGCCAAGCGAGCGTCTGATGTGATCCGAATCATCAAACTGCCGGACGCCCGTCGTACGGGCTTCACCCCATGGCTCCTGACCGCCCTGGGCCTCACCGCAGGCTTGCTCACCTCGCTCTTTATCTGGATCCTCCTCCCCCGAAGTTAAACCGGACATGCGGACCCTGGCCGTTTTCAGGACATCGCCGCCTGCAGCATCGCCCGCGTGTAACCCACGTTGTAAGCGACAGCTGCATACCCGCCCGCGCCCGGATAGCCCGGTATCGGGCCACGCTCCGCATCATAGTCCAGCCGGCGGAAGTGTTCGGGGTAGATGAGGTGGCTGTATTTGTTCTTCACCAGTTCCTTCATGACCGCAAACATGTTGTTCAGCCCTTCATCGATCCAGACCTCGCGATACCGTTCGTAGGGCTTGATCACCTGAACGTTCCGGAAGTGAACATGGTTGATGCGGTCGCGCGATGCGAAGTAGCGGCACACCTCCACCGGATCTTCGCCCATCTCCCGCGTCACTCCGCAATCAAACGTAATCCCGTTGGAAGGGCTGTTGACGATAGAGATCAGCTTCTTCCATCCCGCGACCGAGCCCATGATTTGCTGCGAGCCGCGGCTCACCGGTGCCGGAGGATCGTTGGGGTGCAGTGCCATTCGAACATTCGCGTTCTCGGCCGTGGGAATTACCGCTCTTAGGAAATAGGTGATGTTGTTCCACATCTCGTCGAGATTGTGTGCGCCTTCGTTCGGCAGAGGCGGGAGATCCTTAAACTTCATCCCTTTTTCTTCCGGACGGGTTTGATATTGCTGGCTCGCCGTCTGCACCAGTTCGTAGTCGAAACCTGTCCATGAAGAGCCTCCGCGAGCGGTATCGATCTCCTCGAAGTACCCTTCCATCGCGCGATGCGCATAGAAGTTGTATTCGACTACGGGCAAACCGACCTTGCCTGCCGCCACAATGGACTGCTTGATCTTCTCAATATCCTCATCGCGCTTATTGCCGGTTCTGCCATAGAGGATATCGGTGGAAAGGTTGATCATCAGGTTACTGACCTCCACGCCGGCGGCCTTCCACGGCTCCATTACGGCAGTCAGGCTCTGCTCGGTCCAGGGAAGTGCCTGCGGTCCGCCGCTTAGCACATGGTCGACTCCGAGTTGCTTAATGCGACGCGCAGCCGCACCGCGATCGGCTGCGCTGGCGCCTCGCCCTGCGCCGCCGACGCCACCGTCACCCATACCAACCGCAATCTTCGGGGTATCCTTGCTCTCTTTAGGGGCAGCCGGCACCTGAGCCGCGGACAAGACTTCCGCCGCCAGCGGCGACAGAGCGCCAGCCCCGAATGCTTCAATGGCTTTTCTGCGAGAAAATTTCATGCTCAGATCCTATCCTGGATTCGAAGCCTGTGAACTCCCGCGTCTGGTCAGTTCCCGGGATGATACTCCCGCTCCGTGTGCCCCTGCAGCTGCGAACGATAAAAGTAGACCTCCCGCAGGCCGCCCGTCGTGTATCTGCTGGCCTGATCGTTGAAATGGTGCGAGGCCGGATTGCCGCTCTCACCACCAGCGGTCACAGCTCTGGCCCGCACCTTGTCTCCGAACTCCACCACTGCGACGAAGCTGTTGCCGCTTGTCCCGTACCATTTCTTTGTACCAGGGTAGGCGCGCGCGCCGAACGAAGCGAGCGAGCCCCAAACCGCGGAGCTGAATCCGACCGGGATGCTCGCGCCCTTATCGTTGAAGGGCTGAACAATATCGCCTGTGAGTCGCTGGAAGCGATTGATGTTGCCCCAGGGTGTCTTCCATGTTCCGAAGTCAGCGGTGAGCTTATCGGATGCGTTGGAAAGAGACTCGAGCAGTTGCTCCGGCGTGGCCTTTTCGGTCCCGCCAAAACGCCTTCGAACATCCTCGCCCCAGAACACCGCGAGAGACGTGGGCACGGACGTAACGCCCCAGCGGAGATCCCATGACCGCAGAATTCCGATCTGCCCGATTAGCTTCCGCTTGAGCGGGTTGCTGTCAGCGGCAGCGTCCCATGCTTTGATGAGGGCCGGTATCGGCTTTTCGAACCAGGTGAGATAGCTGTCGTACGCCGCAGCCACAAGCGAATCGAGAGTGAAGTCCTTTCTGTTCTGAAGGACTCGGATCGCATGCAGACCGCGAGCGGACTCGACGCCGTTCTCCACGTAAGCAGGGAAGTCCTCCTTCTTTGGACTGTTCGGCCCGGCTGCTGACCAGGGCCAGTTATTGGTGTTGTACAACCACCCGCTGGCTGGGTTCAGCAGGTGAGGCGTCTCGTCGATCGCGAGAAGTCCTTTCCATTCGGTCGCGGGGGTGCTTCCATCAACCGGTTTGGTCCAGTCGAAACTGGTATCCCGGCGCGGAATGTAATTGCCGTGGAAGTAAGCAATGTCGCCGTCTGCATCGGCGAAAATCGTATTGTTTGACGAGTTCGCTTTCAGTTCCATCGTTTGCAGATAGCTCTTGTAATCGCGTGCCTTGGTACGCGTATACGACTGGGCCAGCGCTTTGATATTCTCCTGCATCAGGCGGATGGTGACCCACTTACCGT
>JAUZEU010000564.1 GCA_030838885.1 Bryobacterales bacterium
AAGCCCTCGATCATCCACATTCGGCTTTCCGCGGCTGGTTTGCTCGCAAGCCGGAAGGAGTTCGCCGCTGACTGGTACATCGCCATGCTCTCCGGTGCCAGCTTGTCCCAGCCGAGCACCCCATGAACCAGCTTCCCTGTGTCGGCGTTCTCCTCGAAACCCGCCGGACCCCGTGACTGGTGGTCCAGAAAAACCATTTCGGCGCGTCCGAAAATCGCTTTGCAGTCCCGGAATGACCGGCTCTGTGACGTTACGGACCCGCTGTTCATACCGAACCAAAGGCAGTCAGGTCCCCCGGCGGCCTTTGTTACGCGGTTATTCAGGTCCCAGACTTCGATGCGGCGTGCGTAATTCCATTCAATCCACTGCCGGTACACGGCATTTTCCCAATCGTGCTTCGGGGGCAGCGCAGCACCGGTCTTGTCCTTAAACTTGCGCGCGCAGTTCGCGCAGTAGCAGATGCTGTCGCGGTTGAGCCCGCTCCAGCTATTGTCGGCAAATCCCTCGGGGTGGCTGCGTTCGATAATCTCGGTCAGTACGGCGGGCAGGTATTCGTCATAGTACGGGCTGTTGATACAGGTGACATACTTATCCTCCGCGCGATAAGGATTACCCGCCGCGTCGCGCGTAAACCAGTCGGCATGCGCCTTGAAGAAATCCTCCGAAGTTCGGTTGGAATCCATCCTGGCAATCACCACAATGCCATCATCATGGGCAGCCTTGGCGAGATCGCCGTAAAGGTCCCGGTTCCCCAGAAACTCCGCCCGGTGTTGCAGCGGATACTTACTCGGATAATAAGCGACAATGCCCCCGGCGTTCAGAATCACGCCCTGAACGCGCGTACGCTTCCAGAACTCGCGCCACCAGGGGATGTCGTAACGCTCGGGGTCTTTCTCTGTGATATTGGTCTGACCCCAGCGGACAGTCCGCTTGTACCAGGGCAGCGCCGGAGCCGCCTCAGCAGTGACGGCCGAACTGAGCACCGCCGCAGTTGTCGCAATAAATTCACGTCTGTTGGTCATCAGAAGATATATTTCAGCGCGAGTTGGATCACGCGATTTCCGTTCTTTCCGGTCACCAGACCGAATGAGCCGCTGGTCGGGTTCGAGTTGGCTCCACCCCAGTTCGGATGGTTCAGCACGTTGAAGACCTCGAATCGAAGTTGCAGCAGCTGCTTCTCCAAAGTCGGGAAGTTCTTGCGCAGGGCACCGTCCACATTGTAGAAGCCCGGGTTATAGAGATTGTTGCGCTGTTGGACGCCGAAGGTCCCGTTTGCCGGAACCGAGAAAGCGGCCTTGTTGAACCAGACCGCCGAATCCGTGAACCCTGTCGTTGCGGTGTTCGGATCACCCGTTACATTCCAGAATTGGTTGCCGCTTCCGGCTCCCACTCCCGCGTAATCCACATTGTTCCGGACGGAAAACGGCGTCCCTGACTGCGCCTGGAAGATGCCTGAGAACTGCCAGTTCCCGAGTAACCGGCGCGTCCAGCTGGACGATCCCTTCAGAAACGGAACGTCATAGATCGAGTTCAGGATGAATACCTGCCGGCGGTCAAAATCCGAATGTCCCCAATAGTTCTTGTCGTTGTAGGAATTCGGTAAAACATCAGTGAGCGAAGATCCGTTGTCGGATGAAGACGAGTAGGTATAGGCGACGCCGAAGTGCAGGTCGGTCGCAACACGCCGCTCGATGCTGATCTGCAGGCCGTTGTATTGGGACAGGCCGGAGTTCTCCGCAAGGCCCAGGATACCGAGGCCAACGAATGGCCTGAGCGCGTTGACGTTGATTCCCGGGTTGGCCTGCACGGTGCCAGGCTGGAGCTGGTTGATGTTGCGCTTGCGCTGGTTGTGAATGCCGCGCCGGCCGACGTAGCCAATCTCGACGGTGGTGCCCCAACCGATCTCGCGCTGGAAGGTCGCATTCCAGTTCCATGCAACCGGGATCTTGAAAACCGGGTCCTGGCTGGTGAGGGTGAACGGGAAGAGGCGCGGCGTTGCGCCGCCCGGAGCGTCCGCGCTGCCGTTGATAACCGTGGTTTGCGGCTGGAACGGCGCGTTTCCGCCGAGGGCGGTGTCGCGATTGATCGCGGTGCGGTTGGCGAATGCTCCGATGCCCGCACGCAGCGCGGTCCTGGGCGTCAGCGCGTAGGCCACGCCCAGCCGCGGCTGGAAGACCGTATAGTGAGTCTCGGCGAGCCCGTCCGGCAGGCAGTGATACAGGCGGTCGAACTGGCCCGTGTGCAGCACCGGGAACCGGTTACCCTCCGCGGCCGGAACCTTGCAGCCGGGCAACACGATGCCGTCATAGGGGTCGCCGCTGGCGATGAAGCCCTGCTTCGGATCCACAACCGGGGCCTTCGAGGGATCGTAGAACGCTGGCAGGAATTCCGCAAGGCTGCCCCAGGCGCTGTGCCACGGAGGCCAGATCGAATGCCGGATGCCGTACTCGATTGTCAGCTTGCGCGCGGCCTTCCAGCTGTCCTGCACGAACCAGTCGAAACCGGTCCCCACCCACGGCGTGCTCGGCTTGCCGCCCAGTTCGGAATAATCAGAGAACAACCCGAGCGCCGCGTTGCCGATGCCGAAACCCGAGAAGCTGCCGTCCAGGAAGCGGAAGGAGCCGTTCTCATTGATGGTCGCGGGCGCGGAGGCCGTTGTGAACTGAATGTGATCGTTCTGCCCGGAGCGCTCGATCGAAACACCGAACTTAAAAGTGTGGTTGTTCCAGATTTTAGTCGTGTTGTTCGCGAACGTGTAGGCGTATCCGGACCAGGAGCCGGGGTATGGGCCATTGTCGATGGTCGTCAGGCCCGTGATGGTCATGGATGGGATTTTGCCGGGAAAGATCTTCGTTCCGGGATAAATAAACGGATAGTTGATTCCATAGGTGCTACGGTCACATCGCGGGCCGCAGGCCGGGTTGGCATCGATCGAGCCCACACCGTCCGAGTTGGCTGAGACGGTGAACTCATTGATGAAGGTCGGCGAGAATGTGCTGATCAGGCTGGCGGCAGCCGTGCGGTTCGGGCGCGACCAGGACGTTTGGAACAGGCCGAGCGTTCCTTCGTACGGGTTGTCGTATACCCACGGGATATGCGTTCCGCGAAAGCTGATGTGGTGGTTGTCGTTGAGCGCGTAGTCCACCTTGAATGTGTCCTTGCGCGTATCCGAGAAGTGGGGATAGGTGACGATGTAATTCGATGTCCCCTGGAGGAATCCGGGGGTCGGAAGAGGGTAAGCGCTCAGCAACGCCCGGCCGTTGGGGCTCACCTGGCTCGGTGGAATAATGTTGCCGGGAAAGGCCTTGCCCGTCGTTGGATCATTCAGCGTAATCGCCTTCCTGAAGAAGACGTTCGCGGGATTCAGGAGTTCGCTGAAATCTCCGTTGCGCATTGCCAGACTCGGCACGGTGCCGGTCTGGGTTTGGCCCTCACGACGCTTGATCCATTCTTCGGCCCACATGAAAAACAGCCCGGTCTTTTCGCGGTGCGTTACGCCGGGGATAAATACCGGTCCGCCGATGTCCCATCCGTACTGGTTGAAGCGGAAGGGCGCGGCGCCGCTGGATTGCGACGCCAGTGGGCTGTGATTCCGGGTCCAGTCATTGGCGTCCATCGCGGAGTTGCGAAAGTTCTCCACCAGGTCCCCGTGAAAATTCAGGGTGCCGCTCTTGGTGACAAAACGAATTTGCCCGCCTGAGGAGCGCCCGTACTCGGCATTGTAGGTCGCGGTAAGAATTTGCACCTCCTGTATGGTGTCTACGTCTTGTGCGCCCAGCATAGAGCCCGAGGAGCGGGTCCGCGTGGCAAGGGCGCCGTCAACCGTCACCACGTACTCGTCCGCGCGGCCGCCGTTAATGCTGAAGCCCCCGTTCGAAACGCTGTCAGGGTCAAATGTGCCGATCGAGCCGCCAGTCACGCCAGGCTTCAAAAGCGCGAGGTAGATGGGATTGCGACCGTTCAGTGTGAGGTCCTGAATCTGCTTCAAATCGACCACTCGCCCGACTTGCGCCGATTCCGTCTGCACCTGGGCCGCCGACGAGTTCACTTCTACCGATTCGCTGACCGCGCCTACCGTCAGCGCGAAGTCGACGCCTACCCGCGCGGCCGAATCGAGCACAACGCCCGCCCGGATAGTCCGTTTAAAGCCGGGGTGCTCAGCGGCCACGGTGTAAGTGCCTACCGGCACATTCGCGACCACGTAATAGCCACTGCCGTTCGTGATGGCTGTGCGGGTATCGTTTGTTCCGGCGTTGGTGACGGTTACCGACGCACCAGCGATGACGGATTCGCTGGAATCGCGGACGTAACCTGCGATTTGTCCTGTATCAATCTGCGCGCAGAGACCAACACAGAATGCGAATGCCGTAAATATTCGAAGTGCCCGATGAATCACAAGTTCCCCCCTGGTATTTGGTACGACGCGCGCTGATAATATCACCAAATTGCATGACAATGTTTAGCGGGAGTTCCTGGAGAATGCAACCTGGATTTCACCCGAGCGACCAGGTTGTGCTTTGGAACAATGCGCGCTGCTCGCTCACGGATCTGGCGGATCGGTACACAGAGGCGCCTGGAGGGCTTCGATACGTCAATGCCGCTTTGGCTGGCCACGGCAACATCCAGGCGCGGCTAAGCCATACCGTCCAGGGCTAGGCCGGGGCTAGGCCCGACTAAAAATCGGAGCGTTCAGCGTTCCCGTGCTGTCTGCAAACGATTCCTGCTCGATGCACAGTGACCGCAGAATACTGAGATAGGCATTCGACATCCGAGTCTCGCCCGAACCCTTCCAGTACGTCCCGTGCTTCAGGCCCATGTTCGTTCCACCCGCAATCAGAGTCGGCAGGTTGTGCGAGTTATGAGTTGTACTGGCCCCGCTGCCAAACAACACGATCGTGTTGTCGAGGACGCTCCCGCTGCGGTCCTGATAACCGTTCATTCGCTCCAGAAAGTGCGCGATCTGCCGGCTCAGGAACAGGTCGTACCTGGCAAACTGCAGCTGCCCTTCCTTGTCGGTCGCATGCGAGAGATTGTGGTGTGTTTTCGAAAGTCCCAGCTTGAGCGGGAACGTGTCACTGATCCCCATGCCGTCCTCGCGGTTCAGCATGAACGTGATTGTGCGCGTGATGTCCGCGTCGAACGCCAGCGCGATCAGATCGAACATGTTGCGGTAGTACTCAGCAGGCTCTCCCTCCGATGTCGCGTCCAGGTTCAAATGCGAATAATCCTGTTTCTTAAGCGGGATATCGATCCACCGCTCGGATGCAATTAACCGCGACTCCACTTCGTTCAGCGAAGTCATATATTGGTCCATGCGCTCCCGGTCGGTATGACCGAGCTTCTGATCGAGCGCACGCGCACTCCCGGCCACGGCATCCACCAGCTTGACGCGCTTTTGCAGTTTCTCGTGTTCAGCTTTCAGGGATGAGCGGTCCGCACGAAACAGCCGGTCGAACACCCGGCGCGGGCTGTTTTCGGCAGGAATCGGCCGTCCGTCCAGGTTGTAGGAGATTGTGCCCGTCCGGGAGAGATATCCCGTCCCGGCATCGATCGACAGCACCACGGAAGATTGTCTGCAAAACTGCTTGGTCTGCGACGCCACTACCTGATCGAGCCCGACGGAGTTGAAAGTGCCTGGCTTTGGATTTTGCAGCGGCGCGCCAGTGAGCCACATGTCGGAGCAGATATGCGGGTCAGCTTTTATACCGTTTGGGTGGTAGAGCCCACCCAGGAAGCTGAGCTTCTTTCGGAACGGGCTGAGCGGCTCTGTCGAAACGCCGAATGCGAAGTCTCCGTTGCTTTCGGTAGCGGTGGGGAACCAACTCCAATCGTTCAGGGCGTGCTCGGCTTTCGGGAGCGACATGCCATTGGCTGTGTAAAGTGCGCAAAAACGACGCGGGATCTGGTCCGTCACTTCGGCGCCCATGGCGTCCAGTACGGGCAACGCCAGCGTAGCCCCTCCTATCCCTTTAAGAAAAGCCCGGCGATCTATGTGAAGCGAGCGGCTCATTTGATTCTCCGGCACTGCATCTGAATTCTACTATTTCTCGAGAAACAACTTACTGTTCGTGACATATCGGAACATGTCCTGCATCCGGTACCCCCCGGCCTTCAGTTTCAGTCCGTCCTGCTTCAGGTAGTTCAGCTCGTTGTACGTCAGGCTGCGCCCGATCCCGTACGTCGCCAGATGCTTGAGAAAGCTGAACGCCACCTGATCGATCCTGTCTTCAGCGAGGTATCGTCTCAGGTCGTCTACACCTGACACTTCGGTCTGATCGGGCAAACTGGATTGTGCATCCACGGACTGCTGCTTCAGCCGCCCGCCCGCATCATACTGCTCGAAAGGAACGCCCCACGGGTCGATCTTCGCGTGACATTGATTGCACGCGGGTTGATTGCGATGTTGCTCCAGTCGCTGGCCAAGGGTGAGGTCCTTCGTTTCCTCTTTCAGCGCCGGCACATTAGGAGGAGGATCGGCCGGAGGTTCGGCAATAATCTTCCGTGCCAGCCAGGCCCCCCGCTTCACCGGATTCGATTCCCGGCCGTCCGACAGCCCTGCCAGGATTGCGGGCTGGGTCAACAAGCCGCCCAAATCGCGCCGGCCGTGCGGGATCGCAACAAAACCCAGGCCGCTCTCAGTCTTATCGCCAATATCGTAGTAGCTCGCCACAGCCTCATTGGCGACCACGAAATCGGAATCAACAAGGTTTCGCACCGGCAGGTTATGGCGCACCAGATACTGAACAAACTCAGCCGGTTCCTGCTTGAGCTGAGTGCGTGCGTTGATGGTAAGTCTCGGAAAGCGCTTGCGGTCCGGTTCGACAACCTGGAATTTTTCCAGATTTAACCATTGGGATGCAAACTCCTGGACGAACCGTGAAAACCGCGGATCACCGATCATCCGCTCCACCTCGGCATCCAGCTGTTTCGGCAATGCGCCGCTCGCGGCCAGCTGAAGCGTCTTGCGGTCCGGGGGGCCGTTCCAGAGAAAGTAGGAAAGCTTGGAAGCGAGTTCGTAACTATCGAGCGGCTCCGGCGCCGGAGTCTTACTGGACTCCATCAGGAAGAGGAACTGCGGTGACGTCAACGCCACCAGCAGCGCGTCCTTCACGCTGTCCGTAAAATTCTCTCCGGAAGCCGACGATTTCTGGTAAACCCCCATCAGCGCCGATTCTTCCGTCGCCGTAATGGGTCGGCGGTACGCGCGTGTCGCGAAATCGTGAATCACCTTCCGCGCATAGGCCGGTGAATCATTCTTGCCGTCAAATTTGACGAAAATATTGTTGTGAGACGCAGGAGGCCAGGCTTCATAGAACGGTCCTTCAAATTCCACTGACCGGACCACCATCCGCGGCATATCCCGGCCATCCGTGTACTCGCTCCGGATCCCGATTTCATGAACACCCGCCAGATAGTTCACATTGTCCTTCTCCACCTGCGGGGCAGGGAAGTTGCGCATAGTCCCTTCAAAGACATAACGCGTGAGCTGCTCGCCGGACACAGTCTGAGGCAGACCCACCGGAGCGAACGTGCTGCCGCAATCACGACGCAGCCCCAAATGCACGCCCATCCGCGGCAACCGCTTCTCGAAAGCAATAAAGCGTTTGGAAAGTTCGTGCCCATTGGCAAGGGGGGTCAATACGATCCGGTCCATATCCCTGTTGCCACTGTTCTGCGCGCCCAGCAGCAGGGGGCCGGCATCCAGCCGCACCACCAGAAACGCGGGTTGCTGCGGTGTGCCAGAGAATTGGCGGTCGCCCATGGTCAGCGTCATAGTGTCCTGCTGCCTTCGGTTCCCTTGCCCTCGCCCGCCCGGCGCGGCAGGCGGTTGTGCAAACTGCGCTCCGGGCTGCAGCAATCCCTGAATCTCTGCTTCGCTGAGGGTCCTGCGATAGATACGTACCTCATCCAGGTCGCCCTGAAATGGCTCGGCAATGCCAATCCGCCCTAGCTGGAGGTCCAGTTTCGGATTGTCCAGATTTCCCGGACCGATCGCGCCCCTGGCAGCCACGTAGCCATTGACATAGATCCGGCTCTCATTCTTTTCCCGCTCGCCTTGCTTTCCCCTTTTCACGACGACCACGACATGTTGCCAGGCGTTGGCTCGAATGGCTCCGGGTGCGGAGGACAAGGCCCCGTTGGAATGGTTGTCCGGTCCGTTCGTTTCAAACCGCACGGTACCTCGGCTATCCGCGACGTCCAGATACCATCCGTGCACCCCGTCGCCTCCGCGAGCCGCGATCGCAGCTTTTCGCAGTTGGTTGGGGTGAATCCAGGCCGCTACGGTAAAGTCGCCATCGCCGATGTTCAGGGCCTCATTACCGGGAATCACCACAGAATCAGTGCTGCCGCTCAGAGACACAGCCTTGCCGAAAGGAGAATCCACAAACTTTGCGCCTCCCTCCAGGCTGCCGGCTGGCATGCCAGCGCTGGCCACATCGCCGTTCAGGGGCCACGATCCGGACAGGCCCTCGCCGAGCCGTGACAAGTTCGCTGCCGGTCCGCCCGCTTCCTGCGGGTAGACGTCCACCTGGTAGATGCCCGCCTTTGGAATCGTCA
>JAUZEU010000575.1 GCA_030838885.1 Bryobacterales bacterium
AATATTGAACAGAATAGGCGCGAGGTTACCTTCGGGGCGCAACGCAAGCGTAAACACGCAGGCACTCGGTATGGCGGGGTATCGCTCACCTCACGCACTGCAAGTCTTCCAGGGTTTGAGGCTGGTCGCCGTCGCAGTGGGCTTCCTGCTGGCATTGTTGATGCATTCTGGCGACTCTAACCCGATGATGCGCATTCTGCTGCTCATCGGGGGGGCAGGCATTGGATGGCGAATTCCGGGCTTTCTGCTGAAGAAGAGAGTTGCCAAACGCCAGGAGCGTCTGAAGCTATCACTGCCGGACGCGCTGGATTTGATCATCGTGTCAGTGGAAGCGGGCCTCGGACTCGATCAGGCGATCCAGTACGTGTCGGTCGAACTGCGCGAAGCTCACCCCGATCTATGCGAAGAGTTGCAGTTAGTCGGGCTTGAGATGCGTGCGGGGCTACGCCGTGCCGACGCTCTGCGGGTGTTCGCTGCACGGACTGGGGAAGAAGAGATTCAAAGGCTTGTCGGAATTCTGGTGCAGAATGACCGGTTCGGAACCAGCATGGGAGAATCCCTGCGCACGCATTCGCAGTATCTGCGGACCCGGCGGAAACAGGAGGCTGAGGAGCGCGCTGCCAAAGTCGGCGTCAAGCTGGTATTCCCCATTTTCATCTTCATCATGCCTTCGATGATGATCGTGGCGGCGGGCCCAGGCCTGCTGCAGCTTTTTAAGAATCTGTTTCCGATGATGAAGCAGCTTCATTAAAAGAAAGGAGACCGAAATGATGATTGTAGAGACGGCACTGTTCATGCTTGCAGCGGGAGTGTTAGTTTTTTTTCTGAAGCACCGGCGCAACCGGAAAGATCTTTAGTTCACTGGCAGAGGGCTGATACGCGAGGGGACGCTGCTTCTCAACCGGATGGGACGTTCCTGGAACGTCCCATCTCTCGCACGTAATCACGAAATAAAACCGTCCGCCGGGTTTGCTGCGGCCGCGCGGCCGCCCGCCATCGCTGGCGCCCCACTGCTTACTCAATCTGGGTATGAGCCTCTCAATTGGCTGCTCACTCTCGTGCGCGCCGTCTCAAAAATACACAGTGCACCATTCGGTTTCGTCTGGAACCCCTTTGTTCTCATTCGCATGAGTTGGCTCAGCAAATGCACTCTAAGGACGATATCGCCATGAAGAACTCCTCTCTTATCTCACGGCAAAATCCGGATGGGGGCTGGCCTTACCGGGCCGGCTCTTCCTGGACCGAACCCACAGTTCTGGCGCTGCTGGCCCACACGGCTTTAGAGAGCACCGGCCAGAGTTACAATAGCGGTCTTCGTTGGCTAAACGAGGCGCAGCGTGCGGATGGCGGATGGGCGCCCCGGGCCTCGGTTGATCAAAGCACGTGGGTTACTGCATACGTCTTGCTGTTGCCTGCCGATCACCTCGGAAAGGAGCGACATTCTCGCGGAATGGATTGGCTCCTGAGTCAAACAGGACAAGAGAGTACGTTCATCTACAGGACAAGACAGTTCCTCCTGGGGCAAAGCTGGTCGGCGGAGCAGGCTGGTGCGGGCTGGCCCTGGTTTCCGGGCGCTGCAGCCTGGGTATCTCCGACAGCGGCCGGCATCCTGGCTATGCAAAAAGCGACACAGGCCCCAAAAGTGAGGGAGCGGCTGGATGCCGGCCGGCGTTTCCTGTTGGCTCACATGTGCGCCGATGGCGGCTGGAACCACGGTTCTGCACGGGCGCTGGGCTACGATGCCGGGTCCTATCCCGAGACTACGGGAATGGCACTCCTCGCTCTCAAAGGTGTCCCGGTAGAGCAGTTGCGGCGCTCTCTGGAAACGGCCCGGCGCGAGTTTCGCGAATGCCGCTCAGTTGAAGCCGCCAGCTGGCTTCAACTCGGTTTGAACGCACATGGAATACAGTGCGATACTGCAACATCACAGACATGGCCTTGCCGGGATGTGCGCGACACCGCACTGCAGGTGCTGGCCAGCGCTGCGGCGCAGGGACAGGGCGTGTTCGCATGAGCACTGAGCTGAGTCGAAGAGGCCTTATCGCGAGTGGCGCGTTCGCCCTCGCGGGATGCACTGCCCGCCGGGATCAATCGGGCCTGGTGCGCAATGGCCAATTGCCTGTTGTCTCGATCACCCGCCAGGCTGGCTATACACAAGACATCTATGAAACCGTTCGCCGCACACTGGCGGCGCACCGTCTGGATGTGCGTGGCAAACGGATTGTCCTCAAGCCGAATCTTGTAGAGTTCGAGTCCGGAAGCGCCATCAACACAAATCCGATATTGGTCCACGCCGCACTCGAAGCATTCCGCGCCATAGGTGCCGCCAGTGTGCGTATCGCCGAAGGCCCTGGTCATCGGCGTGGGACGCTCGATCTTGCCGATGCAGCCGGCTACTTCAGCATGATTCCCGGCTTCGAGGATCTGTTCACAGATCTCAATCTGGATGACGTGTCCAGGATCCGGTTCGAACGCCCCGTTTCACGCCTGGAGTCGCTCTATTTGCCGCAGACTGCGCTGTCCTGTGACCTGTTGGTGTCCATGCCCAAGATGAAGACTCACCACTGGGCCGTCGCGACCTTATCGATGAAGAACCTGTTTGGCGTCGTTCCGGGAGGCGTCTATGGCTGGCCCAAGAACGTGCTGCATTGGGCCGGAATCGCGCAGTCCATTACTGACATTAATACGGTGTTTCCCCGGACTTTCGCCCTGGTGGATGGAATCGTCGGTATGGAAGGCAATGGTCCGATTCAGGGAATCGCGAAGACTGCCGGGGTCATTGTTTCAGGTCGGGATCTGGCCGCAGCGGACGCGACCTGTTGCCGCATCATGCGAATCGATCCCCTGCAGGTGGAATACCTGCTGCTGTCGCGCCAGGCTGTGGCCCTTGCAGAGAGTAACATTCGGCAGACCGGCGAATCCATCGCCAGCGTCAGTACAGCGTTTGACGTGCTTCCACAATTTCATTCGGCGCGCCTTTAACGGGCAGTTCGCCCATGTTCAGGTGTTGGCATCTATCGTAGAATTTCCGGCGCCGCTCTTCAGCACCTCTCTGATCTTGAGAATCAAATCAGGTGCGGTGAAAGGTTTGTGGATGAAAGGGATACCTACCAGATCGGTCGTGCCATGGCCGGCCAGCGCGTCACTCGCATAGCCCGACATGCACAGCACTCTTATGCCGGGGTTGATGTTCCTGAGCGACTTCACTAACTCCTGCCCGCTCATCCCCGGCATAACAAGGTCCGTCAGGATTAATCCGACCGTCGATCCATGCTCCTCAGAGATCCGCAAAGCCTCATTTGCTTCGTGAGCCAGCAACACTTCATAGCCTGCTTTTTTTTAGGACAGCGCTCACCAGTTGACGCACTCCCTCGTCGTCTTCCACCACCAGAATGGTTTCGGAACCTATTATCGCCCGCTACCGTTACAGGGGTGGGGGTCAGGGAAATCCTCCGGTTCGTACGCGCGAGGGAAGAGGACCTCAAATCTCGTCCCGGTCCCCGACCCGCTGTAAACCCGAATGTGTCCCGCCGGTCCCGCCGCCTGCTTCAGAATTCCGTAAACGATGGAAAGTCCCAGTCCCGTTCCCTGGCCCAGGTCTTTCGTCGTGTAGAAAGGTTCGAACATGCGTGCCATGGTGGCGGCTTTCATTCCACATGGCGGCTTTCATTCCACAGCCGGTGTCGCTTAGGGCCAGCATCACATGCGGTCCTGGGTGACCGGCGAGGAACTCCGCCGCGCACGATTCTTCGACCGTTACGTTTTCTTAACGGCGAGATTCATCAGGATCTGTTCCACCTGCCCCGCGTCACCACTGAATTCAGATTCAGAATCTTGAGCTCGATAAGTTGGCTGCGCCCGAACGTGAGGAGTTGCCTCGTCAGCGCCCCGGCCTGCTCCGCCGCTCTCTTGACCTGGGCGAGCTTTTCAGCGATCCCCGCCGCAGGTTTATCAAGGCCATCAATACAGGGCAACTACCGGCCAGCGCGAGCCGGAGATTACACAGATGTTTTTCCCCGCAAAAGGCTCCATGCTGTTTCAAATTCCATCCGCATTCTCAAATCCCGACAGACAACTCGTTCGAGTCGCACAGTCTTACGTGGTCGCGGAACTTGTGACGCCTGCTGGCTATGTCGCTCAGCAGATAACCTGTGCACAGCAGCGAAAGCCAAAGTACAGGATAGCGATAACGTATATCGCTCACAGAGGACGCGCCCGCCTCGAACAGGAACTATCTAAACTTTGTGCTGGTGGCTCCGGCTGTGTCGACCTCTGCCGGAACCAACACCAGCCGGTCCATGGCGGGCTTAGCCCAGGTTCGTCACTACTTCGATAGTTTCAGACTATTTTGAAGCCTTTGGCCGAGGTAAGTGCCGTCGGCTGAATGTGGGTTTCCGAGAAACGCGATGTAGTGCAGACCTACCCTCTTGTAAGCAGGTTCGAGCCATGACACGATCAGCTCAGAATGTTTCTGCGGCCGCACAGTCGCAACAAGGACGGCAAGGATCACACCTATTCGTCTCTGGTCGAAACGGTGCGCACGCCCGATGGCCCGCGGCAGAAACTCTCTGTTATCTGGGCGAGCTGAATAGTTCGGCGCAGGCGCGCTGGCTGACAACGGTTGAAGTATTCAACGAACAGGGCGATGCGCAGCAGTGAAACTGTTCCCGTCGCATGTAGCTCCGCCGGCGGATGATCCGCAGGTAGCGCGTGTGCTGCTGAACAAAGTGCGGTTGGAAAGAACCCGGCAGTTCGGCTCGTGTTTTCTCGGACTGGAACTGTGGAAGCGGCTCGAACTGGATCGCTTCTTCGAACGGAGCATAGATCATGAGTCCGCCGATGTGCCATGGTCGCGCGTGGCGGCCTTGCTGGCGATCAATCGTCTGTGTGCGCCGGGCAGCGAACTGGCCATTGAACAGCGCTGGTATCCTTCGCGCTGGACGATCTGCTGGAGATGGAAGAAGGCAAGATCAACGATACGCGTCTGTATCGCTGCCTGGACCGCATTCTGCCCCACAAGACGAAGCTGGAGCGGCATCTGAAAGAACGCTGCGGCGCGTTGTTCGGAGCGGAGTTCGACGTGCTGCTTTACGATCTGACGAGTACGTACGTGGAAGGTGCGGCGGAGAAGAACCCGATGGTGCGCCGCGGGTAACCGACCGACAATGGGTCGATTTGCGAGGACGGGTGATGCACTCCTGCAACGAGCATGTCGCTGAACCAAGCATGGCACGCAGTGAAGGTAGACCAAGGATGGCACGCAGTGAAGGTAGACCAAGGATGGCACGCGATAAGGCAATGTCCCGGCCAGCTTCCCGTCTTTCCCGATGGCCGATAGCTTTTTCCCTGTGGGTGACGGTTGCTTTAATTCTGGGCGTCTTGAACTCTTCGATCTTCCTCAGTCCCGAAGCGTTTCGATGGGTAGAATTATTGGCCACAGGAATGGTTGTCTCGGTTGGAGTGGCCTTCATCATATGGTGGTTGTATCGAGCCGCAGTGCGATGGCACCGACGTCGCGAAGCAGACCACTTCGCCGCCTTAGCAACAGCATATTTTGAACAACTCGGTTAAGCGTTGGCGTATCGACAAAATGGCGCAT
>JAUZEU010000584.1 GCA_030838885.1 Bryobacterales bacterium
TCGCCGAAGACGACCGCACTCTCAGCCGGGGGACGCGGCCATCCTGAAATTCCTGGCCGCTGCGGAAATCATCGAGACCGATTTGTGGCAGCAATACAACGAGATGGGCGAAGCGAACGGGAACGGGGCTGACGCATCTTCACAAGCTTTTGTCAGCAGGAGCCGTTGTCAGCGCACATGGAGAGCGGTGAGGGGCCAGGGTCCTGGGGATCCCATCGCTTGCTGAGAATGGCGAAACTTCACAGCTTTGCGGCGCCGGCTCCGCCGGGGGAGATCCCACCCGACAGGCTGGTCCGCCTTTATGGACACAAGGCCACCTTTGGCGGGCGCGATGTTTGGCATCCGATTGCCTGAAGCCACCTCCCGATATAAGCGAATATCGCTTGTCAGTTAGCGAATAACCCGCGGTCACCCCCCACTGCGGTCTACCGCTTCGTCAGCCAGGGTGACCTATACTCCCGATAACGCGGTCTGTGCCGCCGTCGAGTGCGAATACCAACGGATTCGAAGTGGAAAGGCAGATAATCCCGTGGATAACGATGGGGGTGGCTCGTAACGCGTTTTCGCAGTTGCCGGTCTGGAAGACCTATGCGGGCACGAGGCTTTTGACGTTCAACGCATTGATCCGGTTCAGCGGGTATAGCGCAGGGCCGAACAGGCTGTTGTATCCGATTGCGGGAAGGTTGAAGCTGGCGCGTCCGGATTTGCAGGCGCGGGAGTACAGTACTGCAGCATCCTTTGAAGCGTAGCGGCCCGCACAGATACCTTCCCGACATACCTCCCATGCGCTTCGCCAATGGTTGCCGTTACATATAGAATGTGCTGGATCGTGTTCAGTCGAACAGGATCCGGCACACGCGCCAGCGAAACATACGGGAGGCGTACGGCATGATTGATCGGAGAAAGTTCTTTCGGCGGCTGGGAGTTGCACTGAAACTTCGCGATCCGCCAAATGTGCCGGCCTATGGGTGGTCTTACTTTGACCATTTGGCGGCGGTATACGTGACACTCAACAGGGCGGACGCCCGTGCTGACGCCGTGATTAAGAAATCCAGCGAACGGCCGGATGATCTTACCTGGGGTGATATTTTCCTGTTGGAAAACGTAACTTTCTCCTTACAGCCTCCCGAGATCGTGGATCGCAGCGCATGGATTGTTCGGGAGCGTTTCCGGGAGATCGGGAGTTCATCTGTTTACGACAAGTACTTAGCATCAAACATTCCTACAGAAACTGACACGCCGGGAAAGGCATCGCTTCTCAAAGCGGATCTCACACGCATTCTGGACGTTCTGCATTGGTATTATTCGCTGATACCAATTCGGGAGCGACTCAGAAGGTCGCTTACCTCGCTCTGCATTCTGATGATCGTCTTCTACACGGCTGTCCTTGCGGGAATCCTGGTTTGGTGCAATCAACACAACACGAATTTCCTGGCCATGGTGGCTTGCGTAGTCTACTCCGGCGTAATTGGCGGGTTCGTCAGCTCCCAGAGGCGAATGCAGAGCATACGCATTGACGGAGATCCTCTCGCCAGCGTATTTGGCCTTGATAACGCAGGTTATTATCTCTGGCTTTCTCCCCTGCTCGGGGCCATATTTGCCGTCATCCTGACATCGATATTTATTGCGGGATTTGTGAAGGGCTCGCTGGTTCCGGAGTTCTATCTTTCATCCGGTGGCTCTGAGCGGGGCCTGCCGTTCTTTTATTACACCTGGAACACGCTGCCGAAGACCAGTGAAGATTATGCAAAGCTGTTCGTTTGGGCTTTTCTTGCGGGTTTCGCAGAGCGACTCGTTCCCGACAGTCTGGACAGACTCGCTTCGAAGCTTGAGCCAGCCGAAAAGCCGCTGCCTCCGGCCCCGACGCCAGCGGTACCGGCAGGAAATGGTCCACAGGTCCCCCCACCCCCGAACGAGTTAGAGGCGAAACCCAAGATAACGACAGAAACTATACAGGATGTCCTGCACACCGGCGAATCGCCGAAAGACCCGACTGGGAATAATCCAGCTCAAGATCAAGGACCGCAGAGCTCTGCCCCACGTTATGAATGAGTGCGTCGGCCTTCTCCATTTGAGGCGACTGGCCCGTCGCGGCGTAAATGAGGTTGTTCGCCCGCGCCGTCGTCCACAACCGGAGCCGTGAGCGCCGCTTGCGGGTCTCGCGGCGTAAATGAGGTTGTTCGGGCGGATGACTTGGGATGGGAGGGATTCACTATAAAGGGCTGTCGCATTTTGTGGAATGCGGCAAATCGTTGAGGTTGATGTTCGGAGTTTGTAGAGGGGCGGTGCTGAATCAGGCCGACTGAGTGTGTTGGTGTAGTTTGACGGACGAGATGAGTTTGGATGGTGTTGCGTGGGCGCCGTTCGGGAGGGCTTCGGAATTTGCAAGGTACTTGCGCCAAAGACTGCTGTAGTTATCACAACGGCGGGTTCGCGCGCGTCGGTATCGGTTGCCACAGACCGGAGGCGGCTGCGGGTCCGCGTGCCCGAGATCTTTCCATTAGGTGCGGCGCGGCGATCTGCACGCCACCCGCTGATACACGGGGCCCTTCCGGCCGCCGCGAACCATGCTGCTTATGCGAACTCTGTGGCAATTTGATGAAATTTTCACCTCTTTTTTGAGGTCAGCGTAGGCGCACTCCGAGTGCTCTTTAGGAATAATTTAGGGGTGCATGATAGATTAGCGGCACATGAAGGTTTACTCATTTTCCCCGGCATCGATGTCGAAGCTTGGGGTGTTCGCGTTAGGCGCCATGTTCTCGACCGCGCTTTTCGCACAGGGTGTCAACAGCAGTATGGTGGGAACCGCATTGGATCCGTCCGGCGCGGTCGTCCCTGGAGTTCACGTTGCTGCGACTAATATAAACACAGGTGTTCGGGCATCCGCCACCACCGACGGGACCGGAAGCTTCCGGCTCCCCTACCTACAACCCGGCCAATATACGCTGGAAGCAGAAGTCGCCGGCTTCAAGCGCTTTGTCCGCAAAAACATTAATCTCGACCTTGACCGCGAGTTGCGTATTGACATGAGTCTGGAGACCGGACAGGTTTCCGATTCCATCAGCGTGACGGCGGACGCCGCGATGGTCCAGACCGAAACCGGCGCTCTCAGTACGACCATCGAGAACCGTCAGGTGGTCAATCTTCCTTTGCTGGGACGCAACCCGCAGGAGCTTAAAAACCTGTCGCCAGGCGTGATCAAGAATAGGGATGGCGACATTGTCACGAACGGCGGCATGGTTCGCAAGGACCCGTATTATATCGATGGGGCTCATAGTTCCAATCACGTGTGGAGTGGGACGCCTGTCAATCCGAATCCGGACGTGGTTTCGGAAGTCAAGGTCGTCACGAACAGCTTCTCGGCCGAGTATGGCCAAACCAGCGGTTCCGTGATGCTCGCCAATACGAAGAGCGGCACCAATGAATTCCACGGCACTCTTTTTGAGTTTCTGCGGAACGACAAGCTGAACGCCGGCAACTACTACACCGGACAGAAGAATATTCTGCGCTACAACCAGTTCGGCGGCACGCTGGGCGGGCCGGTCATCAAGAACAAGACCTTCGTCTTCGGCGGACTGCAGATGACCCGCCAGCGAGGCACTACGGTCTTCAACAACTACACGCTGCCCCTGCCTGCCTTCCGGCGCGGCGATTTCTCCGGCATTCTTGGCGAGCAGCTTGGCGCGGACGCGCTGGGACGCCCGGTCTATCGCAATCAGATCTTCGACCCCAATACCGGGCGCACTGTTCAGAATGCGGCAGGGGCCAATGTGTTTGTCCGGGATGCCTTTCCCGGCAACGCTATCCCATCCAACCGTCTGAGTCCCGCAGCGCTGAAATTGCAATCCTTTTACCCGGCGCCCCTGACAAATGCCGTGGCTGCGAACTATGGAGCCTCCGGTTCCAACGTCACCAATCAGTACGCGGTGGATATCAAGGTGGATCATAATTTCTCTGACATGGACAAAGTTATGGGACGGTACTCAGTCACCGGCCAGACGCAGATTATGCCTCAGCTGTTCAGCACGCTTATCGGCGGCGGCACTTCTTCCGGCACAGATCTGACCAACACCGCGCGGCAAGCGGTTCTGAACTACATCCACATCTTCGGCGCCAGCACGACCAACGACCTACACCTGTCCTATTTCCGGACGTTCCCCAAGAGATACAACGCCGGCTACGGCAAGCTGAGCCAGGCAGATCTGGGGATCTTCGGGATGAATACGGCGAACGAGAAGAAGGGGTCGCCACTGATCGACTTCAATGGCACCGGCGCGTTTGCTTCACTGGGCAGTCCGTCCGGTTCGCTGTTGCTGGAGAAGCAGGAAAGCTTTTCCCTGGTGAACATCACAACACTGGTGCGCGGCAGGCAAACCATCAAGTTCGGCGGAGAAGTACGCAAGCTTCGCACGGATAATATACAGCCCCAGCCGGACAACGGGCGCTTCGCATTCAACAACCTTTTCACTGACCAGCGTGGATTCAACAATACGGGCTATGACTATGCCGGTTTTCTGCTGGGTCTGCCCCAGGCGTATACATATGAGAACTACCCCGGCTACATCTCACCTCGCACGTCGGTTTATGCCGTGTTCGTGCAGGACGATGTCCGCCTGAGCAAGAAGCTCACCCTGAACTTCGGGCTGCGCTGGGATGCGCCGCTGTACTGGAACGAGCGGAAGAATCGCAGCGGCGTATTCGACCTGAATCAGCGCCGGTTCGTGCAGTTCGGGACGAACGGCTTCCGCACTACCAACTGGAACCAGGACTACAACAACGTCGGCCCGCGTTTTGGCTTTGCCTATTCGCCCTTTAGCAAGGCGACTACCGTTGTGCGCGGCGGCTACGGGATGTTTACCATCAGCCAGCAAGGCTTTGGCCAATCCGGCGGACTGCCCCGGCAACCCATCTTTGCCGATGCCGATGCCGGCCGTTACACCACGACAGACCAGATCACTCCAAAGGCTACCCTGGATCTGATCCCCTACACACCCGCTGACAAGACCGGAAGCAACGCCGTGTCAGTAGCGGTTTACCCGGCCAATAATCCCGTGTCTTACTTCCAGCAATGGAACCTCAACATAGGCCACCAGATCTCGAGCTACTTCTTCGAGGTTGGTTATGCCGGCAGCCGCGGCGTTCATCTGCCGTACGGTAACTACAACCTGAATGCGATCTCGCCCAGTGTGGCGCCCATCGCGCAAGGCCGCTTCATCGCGCCGTACATTCAGTATCCGCAGTACCCGAATGGCGTGACCGTGAATACTTCTATCGGCTCCTCCAGCTACAACTCGCTGCAGGCGAAGCTCGAACGTCGCTTTGCCAACAGCCTCGGCTTCCTGGTCGCTTATACCTTTCAGAAAACGATGGCCACCGGCGATCTTGGATACCGCGATCCGCTGGGCAATCGCAATCTTGATCGCGGTATCGAACCAAACAGCGCTCCGCACCGGCTCACCGTGGCTTATACGTACTCGCTGCCTTTTGGACGTGGCCATCGGTGGGTGAAGGACGGTCTCGCGTCCTACGTAATCGGCGGTTGGGAAGTTAACGGCATCACCACGATGCAGAGTGGGTTCCCGCTTACGGTGACCACGTCGCAGAACCAGTGCCAGTGCGGCGCGATCAACCGGCCGAACGTTTCGCGCGATCCGCGTCTGAGCGGCGAAGCGCAATCGGTCAACCAGTGGTTCGACACGACAGCGTTCAGCATTCCGGCCCAGTACACGATCGGTAACGCGGGCCGTGGCTTGTTCTTCGGCCCGGGGCTGATCAACCACGACCTTAATCTGGGCAAGCGTTTCGTCACGCCGATGCTCGGTGAGCGGTCCAACCTGGAGTTCCGTGCGGAGCTCTACAATCTGACTAATACGCCCTACTTTGCCAATCCGAACACAACACTTGGCCAGGCAACTTTCGGGCGCGTTACGGCTGTATCGGGTTCCTCGCGGACCATCCAGATGGCTCTGAAATTCAATTTTTAAGAGCCGCTGGATAGACGCGAATCCGATGATCGGTGAAGGTCAGTCCCGGTACGGGGGTGGCCTTCACCATGTGACAACCTAAACACTTACCGTCCTCTCCCCGAGGACACTGCGAGCGAACCAAAGATGCCGGGGCATGACAGCCCTGGCATTTTTTTTCGTATTCCGGCTTCTCCGGATACGGCCGGCCATGGGGATCGTGGCAGGTGACGCAGGCCAGGGCGCCGCTGACAAGGTAGCACTTGCTGGCCATCAGGCCGACCGGGGCAAAACGGA
>JAUZEU010000662.1 GCA_030838885.1 Bryobacterales bacterium
CTCCGTTCTTGAGGTAACACTTACCATCGCAGACTATGCTGCCGTGCAGCGCCGAGATCCGGCGGCCAGCATCCGGTCGCATAGCCAAGGGTATCAACTTTAAGCCTCGCTAATCGCCCTGTTTCTCTACTGCTTTCGGTCCGGACCTGAATGGGTACGGCTTTTTCGCCAACTTTACCGGACCTGAGCGGACCGTGCCGGACCTCGAGCTCTCGCCCGCTCTGTTAGAGTCATGCCATGCGAACGCAGGCGAGGGCAATTTCTATTTTGGGGCGCAATCAAGTACCTAAAACGGCTGCTTGGTATCGTCGAGAAGGGCGGCAGCGTACTCCTATGCGACGAGTTCGGTCGTGAGATAACGGCTGTGCCACAACGCTACCCAGAGGATCTCTTTGCGCAGCTCGACCACGACTGGCGAGACTTCGCACGCCAGCTCGATCAGGATGGGCTCAACTTGGCCAAAGCCGCGGCCGCCGGCCTCGGGCTCTCCGAGTACCTGCGCAAGGCCGCACTCGACATCGGCCTCACCCACAAATACGATCAGGCCGCCGTCCATCAACTCCGCAAGATCGGCGTCAACCTCAACCAGATCGCTCACCACCTCAACGCCGGCAACGATCTCCGCGGCGACGTCCTCCTCTCCCTCTCCCGCTGTCTCGTCAAACTCGAAGAGGAAATCGACTCCCGCCAAGGTTCGACCGCAGGCTCGGATTCAGGTCCGGCCCCCCCATGAGTTCCTTCTGCAAGATCAGTATCGGCAAAACCCCCGGTGCCACCCGCGCCAACGCCATGTACATCACCCGTACCGGCGCCTGCGATCTATGGGAAACCCGCAACATCCCAGACGAAGAACACCTTGGCATCACCCGCGACGATCAGCGGCGCAGCATCGCGGATTACCTCTCCGGAAACTTCCTTCTTACGGAGCGTTTGTTGCCCGGTTTTCAATTGGGTTCACGCCACGGGTACGAGCTTCATTCCCTTGGTGGCGGCTTTGCGGTGTAGTGCGTGGAGTTCGCGTTCCTGCCGCATGTTCTCGTAGCAGGCTGCTCCGCGGTCGACCCAGGCTGGTCCTTTTGTCAGGAGTCGATAGATCAGACAGGCGAGATAGCGAGCCATCGCTTTCACCGCTTTAAGCCCTCCCAGACGAGCCTTGAGGTGACGGTACCGGGCTCCCAGATAGCTATTGCTGCGCGTCAGGGTTTGCGCCGCGTTTCGTAACGCGTTCGCCACCCGGCTCTTCACTATGCGCTTCTCCTGCCTGATGACTTTCCCGCCGCTGACGTCTCGCCGTGGCGATAACTCCAGCCACGAAGTAAAATGCTTTTTCGTGGGCCACGCGCTCAGGTCCGGCCCCAACTCCGAATAGACCACTTGGGCCGTAAGCAGGTCAATGCCATCAATGAGGCGCAGATCTGCTCCCATCAGCCGCTCCAACTCCGCTCCTAAATCGAAGTTGGGGCGATTGTCCCCAATTTTTCGCCTGGTCCTGATCTTCTTCAGTTGTTTGGCGGTTTTCTCCCTCGCCGCCTCACCGACTGCCTCCGCTTTGCCGGACTCCCGACTCGGCATCCGCCAGGTACTTCTGTAATTCCTCATCGCATTCCGCGATTTGCTTCTGGCAAAAATCGCAGCCTTTGAGCATCTGTTTCAATTCGAACAGCACATCTTTCCGCCAGTTCCCTTCCAGGCTGTGGGCAATCTCCTCCTCACTGGCCTGGATACGCACGTCCCGCAACTTTGCCAACTCATGCGGATTTCGTTCGCCCGCCACGATCGCCCGCAGGATCGCCATCCCGGTCACCCCACTGAGATCGCTGATCGCGTTGGCCAACTGCACATTCATCGTCGTCAGCGCCTTCTGTACATGCTGAATGGCACGCCCCGCGTCCTTCACCAACCGGTCGCGCATTCGCCATACCGCACGCACGGCCCGGATCTCCTCCGGAGGCCGATACGACTTTCGCAACAGTCCGTAAGTATGCAGCTTTCTCAGCCATTGGCACTCTTGCACGTCGCTCTTCCGCCCCGGGAGATTCCTGGTCCCTCGCGCATTCACCAGATAGACATCGAATCCCTCCCGCTCAAGAACTTCGTACACGGCGATCCAGTACACCCCCGTGGACTGCATCGCGACCGTCTGCACTCCACAGGCCTTCAGCCATGCCGCCATACGCTGCAAATCCGCCGTCCAGGATCCAAACTCCCGCACTGGGTGCGGATCCCGTCCAGGCGCTACCGCCACAAAATGACTTTCGTTGCCAATGTCTATCCCGGCCGCTTGCCGATGCACGATTTCCAGATCTGGTTCCTCGGAGGAATTGAACCGACGTTCCAGCTCTTTGCGCTGCGCACGATGCCGCTTTGCAGTCGCTCATACGTAGACTTATTGCGCTTTGCCATGCCGTACTCCAGTGTCTTTTGCTATATGCCACGCCCAGCTCGGTTGGCGATCACTTCACAAACTCTCCGGCGGGGTCGAGCCTGGCCTTTTCAGACCAGCTCGCCACCAGGCATTCCATCGCCGCAACCGAAGTCAGGCTCTGTGACGGGCACATTGGCACCAGGGGAACTAACGACTATAGCTGCCGGGCGTGGCTTCTCCGAGCATGCGACATTCCCGCATCGCCCGCCAGTTTCCCTTTCCATTCCGCCACGGGCACCGTGGCCAAGGCTCTGTGAATACGCCGAGCAGGGACGGGGTGAGCGGCGCGACTACCGGGCTGTCCTGAGCTTTGACCGACCCGTGGATCGGGACCAGGCTATGCGCATGGCCGGGGAGTGGCTCGAAGCCACGAAGTTCAAAGCCAATCCGACCCTTTACGCCTTCCATACCAATACCGACAATCCCCATGTCCACGTACTGGTCACCGCGCGCGACAGCGCCGGGAAAAAGCTCGACCTCTCCGATCGCCAGTACCAGAGTTTCGATAAAGCCTGGGCGAAGATCTACGAACGCGACATCGAGCGCGGCGTCGAGGTAACTCACAGTGAGAAAAGACAGTGGAAGCAGCAGTACGGCACACACCGCCGCGAGAGGAAGGACAGGCCGGCCATTGTGGCGGAGCTGGGCAACATCCCCCGCGACACGCCGAGCATAGTGAAGTTCTATCGGGAGAAGCGACGCGATGACGAAACCCGCATTACAGCAAACTTTGGACGAGAGTCTCAGTTTCTGCAGCGAGTACAGACAGATCATTCAGGAGCGGGACCGGAAACTGGCCGCGAAGGACGAGGAGATCCGTCAGCTCGAAGCGATGCTCCTCGAACGGGACCAGCAGCTGAAGAGGTTCTCGGAAGCTTACACGAAGCTGAAGGGCGGCTTGGAGTTTTACATCCCCCAGATCGAGGAATGGAAGCGCCAGAAGTACAGCCTGGGGAAGCAATACGAGACGGCGCTCGAAGAGCACACGAAGAAGTTGATGGAGGAGTTCACCAGGCTGAAGCAGGGCTACGAGGAATCCGCCAGACGGGGAGATCGCGAAGGCAGTCGCGAGAGTGAAGGCGAACGAGAAGAGCGCGGAGGACATCTGCGCGAGCTTCGCGCTCGGGTTGCTGAGGGACTTCGAGGAGTATTGCCGGCCGCGGCGCCGAAGCCGTAAAGCGGGCGGTCCGGGTCATCGAGCAGAGGCTGAAGCAGATCCCCGACCAGCTGGGAATCATTGCCCACGAATTCAGAGAATGGAGAGGGGAGATTTGGGAGAAGGTTACCGGCAAACCCTACCGGCCCGGAATCGAGGATTTCGGCGGCGGGAAAGGATTGGGGGATTCTGGTTCTCGTGGCGGCGTCGAAAAACCCGAGCCTGATCGCGGGGGTGGGTGGGGTCGATAGAAAATAGCGAGCGGCTAATCTCTACATTACCTATTGTGGGAACAAGGCACTTAATTCCTTAAGTAGCTGCTCGCTTTCAGGATTTTTTA